>JBFIJS010000175.1:0-7543 GCA_041600595.1 Saprospiraceae bacterium
ACAAATATGGCACCCTCAACGGCACCCTGAACTGGTTGCATACCTTCGACAACCAAACCTATTTACGGGCGACGCTGGTCAGCAGTGACTATCAGCCCGAAATCCTTTTTCCGCAGGAAGGCTCCGGCGTGGTGGTGAATTTTTCGGCAAATATTAAATACCGCAGTCTGCAAACCGAATTCATCCGCAACCTCAATTCCCGGTGGAATTACACGGCAGGC
The DNA here is from genome assembly GCA_041600595.1 of Saprospiraceae bacterium. Taxonomy (GTDB): domain Bacteria; phylum Bacteroidota; class Bacteroidia; order Chitinophagales; family Saprospiraceae; genus UBA6168. Next base: position 222 of record JBFIJS010000175.1, read on the forward strand.
CTACAGCTCGACCGGACCATACTCTCACCAGGAAGTTTGTTTCCGGGCGGGGTGGAAGGACTTCAGGAGAAGATTTTACCCGATGAAAATAATTTCGAAATTTCTGCCTTCACCAATGTTGACTGGACGCCAACAGACCGGCTGGCCCTCTCGCTGGGTTTACGCTACACGCAGTTTTTATTGATGGGAGCTTACCGGTCAGCCCGGTACAGCGACCCCGATCTGGAGAATGTTGTCGGGATAGAGGTTTTTGAAAAAGGGGAAGTGGTCAAAGCTTACGGCGGTCTGGAGCCCCGGTTGGGATTGCGGTGGAAGGCATCTGATCATACTTCCCTGAAAGCCAGCTATGCACTGACCCGCCAGTATTTGCAGAATATTTATAATAGCACCACGCCATTACCCACTTCCCGCTGGAAAACGGCCGACGTCCACATTGCTCCTCAGGTTGGTCATACCTACAGTTTGGGGATTTACCAAAATTTGAAAAACAACCAAATAGCGGTGAGCGCTGAGGGATATTTCCGTACGATCGAGAATGTGTTGGGGTATAAGCCCGGCGCTGATTTTTTCCTGCAAACCTTCATCGAACAGGATGTGTTGCAGGGCAAAGCCAGGACGTACGGTTTGGAATTTAATTTTGAAAAACCGGGCGGACCCGTAAATGGCTGGTTCAATTATACCTGGTCGAGGAGCATCCAGCGATTTGAAGCTGTGGAAATCAATAACCGGATCAACAACAACGATTGGTTCAATTCAGATTTCGACCGCCCGCATGTTTTTAACGGGACGATCAATTTTAACCCCAACGAGTTCAATACGTTCAGTTTTAACTTCACTTACCAGACCGGCAGGCCGTACTCTATTCCCAGTGCCACCTTTTTGGTCGAAAATATTCCAATCCCCGTGTTCCTGGAGCGCAACAACGCCCGTTTGCCCGACTACCACCGGTTGGATTTTTCCTGGCGCATCCATAACATTACCACCAAAAAAGAAAAGCGCTGGAAGGGGGATTGGATACTGACGGTTTACAATGTGTACAACCGGAAAAATGCCTTTAACCGGTATTTTGGCGGAAAGCAAAACGGGCGATTCGGGGCCATCTTCGGGGGTGGTCCGCTGGGCGCTTACCAGGTGTCGATTTTCAATTCGGCACTGGTTTCCCTGACCTATAGTTTTAAATTTTCCTAAAAACCTGCGGGTCTTTACGATCCGGCATTGACGTTAATCAATGGCCGTTTTCATCCTCATCGGCGGGGTAATCTCCAATGAGCCGGTTTGCCAATTTTCCAACACTCAGCCCCTGCACAATGATACTAAACACCACAACCACATAGGTGACGACCAGAAAGAGATCCCGGTTCATGCCGGCGGTTAAGGTCAGGGCCAGCGCTATGGAAATACCACCCCGCAAGCCGCCCCAGGTCATGATCCAGCCGGTGTTGGGGACAAATTCAAGTTTCTTATTGTAAAAATAGATCGGTATCGACAGGGCAATCCCCCGGGCGACCAGGATCATTGGAATAGCAACCATGCCACAAAAAATGAAAATTTGTTCAAAAGGCAGAATCAGGATTTCCAGACCGATTAGAACAAACAGGATACCGTTGAGCAAGGCATCCGAAGTTTCCCAAAATTTATCTACGTACAATTCAGTCGTTTTTGACATGGTCCGATCACGAACGGTATCGTGACCCACAAACAGCCCGGCCACCACAACGGCCAGGGGGCCGGAAAAATGGAGTGCCTGGGCCAATAAATAACCACCCATGACGATCGCCAGCGTAATCAAAACCTCTACGCTGTAATCATCGATGCTCTTCATGAGCCGGTAAGCGAGGTACCCCAGGGCGAGCCCGAGTCCGATACCACCCACTACTTCCTCCAGCAACAAGATACCTATTTCCGCCGCTGTCACCTGATCGACTCCTTTTTGCGCCACGGCATAAATGGTCAGAAAAACGACCACGCCGACCCCGTCGTTGAACAAGGATTCACCCACGATCTTGGTTTCCAGTTTTTTGGGTACGCCTACCTGTTTGAGAATACCCAAAACGGCGATCGGGTCGGTCGGTGAAATCAATGCACCAAACAGCAGGCAGTGCACAAATTGCAGCTCCATGCCCAAAAGGGGAAATAAATAATAGGTGAAAACCCCCACTAAAAAAGTAGAGAGGAATACGCCAAAGGTCGCAAAGGCCAGGATGGGGGCCCGTTGCACTTTCAGCTGGTCGAAGTTGGTGTGGAGGGCACCGGCAAACAGGAGAAAACTCAACAATATCTCCATGAGAACCTCGCTAAAATCCACCTCCGAAATGAGGGTTTTTAACGGGTTGGTCAGTGAGTGATCGATCCAGCCCAGGACCGTCAGTGCCAGGCTCATCACAATGGTAATGACCATGGCACCGATGGTGTAGGGCAACTTGACAAAACGTTCGTTGATGTACGCAAATACGGCAGAGACAACGACGAGAATGGTGATAATTGTAAATAGTTCCATAGGGGCCAAGTTATAAAAAAGGAACTATCAGTTATTCAATACGCCGTAACAAATGTTTATACAAAAAATAAAAAATGAACCGGAAATGTGGGCCCCAAAAAACGATCGGGCAATTAAGTTTTTTACTGCTCGGCCCGACGACGCCCCTTAAAACCCTTTGAGGAATAACCCGAAGTGCATTCGGGACAGGCTTTCCTGCGGTTGCAAAAAGAGTAACTTTTTCTGCTTCGCATTTTATAAATAACTTTTGCTACAAATTAAGTAATTGGACAAATGAAAATTAAAATCAAAATGATAACAACGGGATTTACCTGTCTAATCTATTGACTATCAATTTCTTTTAGGTAAACATTTTCAATTTTCAATTTTCAATTTCATTACCTGTTTAAGGAATATTTCCTAAAAAAATATAAATACCGAGGGTCAGCAGAACGAGTACCACACTCATGGCCTTGGCGTATTTCCAGGCAACCATTTCCACCGCTCCGATATCAGTAATGACGAAGGTATGCTCGTTGGGGAACCTAACAGAAACCAGGTGCATCACCAAAATATTCAGCACAAATTCGATTCCCCAGATGTGGACAAAGTGGAGGTCAGATTGCAGTATAAAATAAACGACGATGTAAAATAACAGGCCAAATAATAGACCTGCTTTTGCGCCGGCAGCGGATACTTTTGGAAAAAAAAATCCCGCCAATATGACGGTAGCCATGGGCACGAAAAAAATCCCGTTTAATTGTTGCAATAATTGGTACAGACCGGCGGGGGCATTGGCTACAAAAGGGGCTACACCGATGGCAAAAACTGCCAGCAATGCCGAAGTGCCTTTACCCATTTGGACCAACTTTTTTTCGGAGGCTTTCCTGTTCCAGTATTTTTTGTAAATATCCAGACTGAACACCGTGGCAGCACTGTTTAATGCGCTGTTAAATGTGCTGAGGATGGCCCCCATGATCACCGCTACGAAAAAACCGGTCATCCAGTGCGGCCATATTTTTTTGATTAACTGAGGATAAACGGTGTCGGGATTGTCGTACAAGGAGTCACCGAAGTAGTAGTACCCGATGAGTCCGGGTAGTACAATCACCACGGGGATCAGTATTTTTAAAAAACCAGTGTACAGCAGTCCTTTTTGGGCTTCCTTTAAATTGACAGCGCCGAGTGCCCGTTGGATGATGGATTGGTGCATGGTCCAAAAGTACAGCTGGTTGATAATCAGGCCGGTAAACAATACGCTGAAAGGAAGAATGGCTTCCCTTGCACCCGGACCGACGGAGGGCTCCGGGCTGATGACATTGAATTTTTCGGGGGCGTGGTGGTACACTTTCGACAAGCCACTGACCACATTGCCGTCCCCGATTTCCCAAAGGGCAAAAACCGGTACTGCCAGACCCGCCAGTAACAACCCAAATCCGTTGATCGTGTCGGTGTATGCCACCATTTTTAACCCGCCAAAAATGGCATACACCGCGCCAATAGACCCCACGACCAACACCGTCAGCCACAGTCCCTGCTGTTTGGTGACCTGCAGCAAGTCTGATATTTCGAAAATACTTTCAATATTCAATGCGCCGGTGTAAAGTACGATTGGCAGCAAAGTGGAAACAAAAGAAATGATCAGCAGCAATGCAATCAGGGTGCGCGTCAAACCGTCGAATCTTTTTTCCAAAAATTCGGGGATGGTCGTCAGGCCCATTTTCAGATAGCGGGGGGCAAAATACAACGCCGCCGCAATTAATGCGAGGGCAGAAGTAACCTCCCAGGCAATGATGATCGCGCCGTTTTTGTAAGCCGAGCCGTTCATCCCGACAAGGTGCTCGGTGGAGATGTTGGTGAGCAATAAGGAACCGGCAATCACCACGCCGGTAAGACTGCGACCCCCAAGGAAATAACCGTCCCGGGTGTTTAGTTGGTCCTTGCGCAACTGCCAGGCAGCATATATTGCCACAAAAATGGTGAATGCCAAAAAGCTGCAGAATTGAATCATGCTGTTTTTATTATTGACTCATGTTACGCAAGAAATGCGGAGCAGCATAGACCGCCCCTTAGAAACCCTTGGAGGGCCGAGCAGAATGATGCAAAAGGCTTGAGCGATTCTCCAGCCCGCATTTTAGGGTAATTTTTTTGCCCGTTGCGTAACATGATTTATTGACTTTTTTTTTGCCAGCTCCACTTCGTAAAATCTGACTCTGCCGGATACCAGCGTAAATGCACCATTGAAAAATGGAAGCACAATAAAATGATTTTTCCGGTCGATGCACGTTGACGGGGTCCGGTATTTTTTAAAATAAAAAAAATCAGTGAAGTATTGCTTCCATTCAGTTGGTGCCCTGCCGGGATATTTTCGTTTTTGGAAATGCTGTTCGGAGGAAAGGAGTCCCGGAATTTACACAATAAATATGGAGCAAGAAGCAGCCGGTCATAAAGACCGCTCAATGCCGGGGTGAGTCATCGAATTTTTACAGCGTGTCTCGACTGCCTTCCGGACAATGGCCTCCGGAGTTCGTTCGAGTTGCATGAAGGTGAAACTTAACCTGAAATGATTATGAATTAATGGTTAACAATAGTACCTTCGTTTGACCTCTGCCGCACCTGATAACTCCAGGTATTTTATTACTCATCAAAATAATTCAGTGGACTTTGGAAGATATTAAATTGACAGCCCTTGAATTATGATAACCCGATTTTAACATGAAAAAAAAAGCAGCCGCCGTGAAAAAAGACTTGGCAAAAAATGAAGACTACAAAAGAATAAACCGCATTTATAAAGCTTGCCTGAGAGAATATAAAAAAGCCGGTGTATTGATGAAAGAGGCCAAAGCCCGTCATCTGGAGGCCAAAAAAAATATGGCTGGCAAGGAGGAGATAAAGGCTGCCGCCTGTTCCCGTAAAATGGCGAAAAATTACAAGGCCATGTGGCGCAAACTCATCAAAGTTTCCGCTTCTCATTTATCCGAATGGCTAAAAATTCAGGAGCGCTATCACGGTAAAACAGAACCCGCCAAAGACACTTCCACCAAGGCTGAAAAAGGAAAGAAAAAAAAGAAATCGGGGGCGAAAAAAGCAGCAGCGAAAGATAAAGTAAAAGGTGATCAGAAAACGGCCAAGGTCAGCAAGGAAGCAACCGCTGCGACCAAAGAAAAAAAATCAAAGACTAAAGTAAAAGCCAAAGCGAAGGCAAAGGAAGCCGGAACCAAAGCCGCAGCCTCCTCAAAAAAAACTGAAAAAAAACCCGCCAGCCCGCAAGAACCGGCCGCTCCAAAAACCTCCGGCCGTCAACCAGCTGCAAAAAAACCAGCTGCAAAAAAAACCGTCGCTAAAAAAACCACTACAGCCCGTCCCCGCAGGACGACATCTCCGAAGGCTGGCAAAAAGGATAATCTCAAACGGATCGAGGGAATTGGCGTTGGTATTGAAAAATTGTTCAACAAAGCAGGTATAACTACCTTTCGGGAATTGGCCGACTCGTCTCCGGGCAAGCTACAGGGGATACTGGATCAGGCCGGACCACATTTTAAGTTCGCAAAACCGGATAGTTGGCCGGAACAGGCCACTTTGGCCAGTGAAGGAAAATGGGAAGCGTTGAAAGCGTGGCAACTTAAATGGAAAGGTGGAGTGAAAAAGTGAACCGGACCGGGAGATAGTTGGAAAAATTACTCCCTGATTTGGAGCATCGACAGAGTGTTTGATGAAAAAGCAATGGGCCCCCGGCTTTTCCGATCTGACCGGAATCATCGGCTGTCAGGTTGCCTGCCTGCGGGATATTGGCCAAGGAGATCGGTTTGGGAGGCTAAACGAAGTCTGATTCGTCGTAGTTTTTCCGCAATTCTTTCAGTTTGAGCTCCGATTCTTTTTCTGCATCCAGCTGCGGGGGCTCAACGTTTCTCATCTTTCTGAGCTCCGCTTCCGTTTCTCGTTCTTCCCACTCCTTGTCAAGCATTCCGAAGCCCGGAATGCCAAAAACATCTACATAATGGAACATCAATCCGATGCCCCAGCCAAGCATGGGAAAGAAGAACCACCACCGACCGGGAGAAACGAGCAGGTTGAGGATCATCAACCCGATATTGACGGTGACATAGGCCATTAAATGTTCATAAAATTCTTTTTTCTTCTTGACCTTTTTTTTGGCAGCCTGGATTTCTTCTTTGGAATACATGGGCAAAAATTGAGTTGATTATTAGTGAGACTGGAAAGCGCTGTTCGTTTTAAAAATAACCTGAGATAACAACAAAGGATTAAATGATGGAAAGAGTAGGGGGATGCCCGCGACTTTCACATATTTGCATTTCTCAAAAAATTCATTGTCATTTTTCAAAATTCAAAAATAAGCAATTCTAAAATGGTTGAAAAACAATTACCGGGAGATACTTCACTTCCTTCTTCCGCTTCCGAGATCGCTCAACTCAGCAAACAACGAAACAGCCAGTCTAAATATTCCGTCGAAGATTTTTTTCGTTTGCCCGAAAAGTCGAGGTACCAACTATCCCCGAATGGAGAATATATTTCTTACATGGGACCTTTCCAAAGGCGCTTGAACTTATTTGTTCAGAAAACGAATAGCGACGAGGCCGTGCGGATCACTTCCGTGACCGACCGGGATATTTCCTGGTATTTTTGGAAAGACGACAGCATCGTCTTCGCCAAAGACGACGCCGGGGATGAGAATTTTCACCTGTATTCCATCCATGCTGATGGCACCGGGTTGCGGGACCTGACTCCGTTTGAAAAGGTTCGTATCAATTTGATTGATGATCTGGAAGATATTGAAAATGAGATTATTATCTCCATGAATAAAAACACGCCAGAGCTTTTCGACCCG
>JBFIJS010000176.1:0-7527 GCA_041600595.1 Saprospiraceae bacterium
ATCGTCGCCGGTAACAAAAATGGAGTGCCAGAAAAAAGCCATCTTATGGTGGATGGTAGGATCATGCATCAGTTCGTTATAAAACCATAGCTGTACCGACCTTTTTCGGACCCCGCCGCTTTCGGGACGGACTTCATACGGACCCGCAGTCAACCAGGGAGTAACGCCGTCTTGGACACTGATGGGGCCCTCCGGATGTACATAGGTAAGTGGTTGAAACAGTTCATCCACCGCCTGTTGGGCGGTTTTTCCCGCAAATTCTTTGATGCGGTCAGCGGTGATTTTAAAGGTAGCTCTTCGTAAAAGATGGGCTGCCAGCCGGTGGCCAAGCGGGCCCTGTCGAGTATGGAGTGAAGCCATGCAGATTGTGGTAATTGGTTTTGACAGCCTTTTCACATTTGCAAAAACATAAAATGACTGAGCAGTTGGTAATCTATGTTTTGGGGGTCAAATTTTGTTCGCAGGTTTTTCGGGTTATTTTTCAAAAAAGGCAGATACCGGGAAATTGAAAAATCAGACAGGCGTTTTCGCCGGGACAATAAACGGACTTTTTTTCACTGTCTATGAAAATTATTGTTTTTCAGCGTCCCCGTTTTCCATGATACGAGTACGGGTCAACTTTAATTTTTGGAAAATGCATGAGAAGGGAAAGTTGAATTACCTCAGAAATTAGGCCAGAAAAGTTCCGGATTTTTCGTTGTTCGAAAATATTCAAAGACCTCCAATTCAATACTCAGTTCTACTTTTTATCTTCCTGCAACAATAGTCCAGTCTTTTTATCCCACCTACAACAATAGTCCAGAACGCTGCAACAATAATGAAGGCCCGCTCACGAGGTTTGCCCGCATACTTGTGATACAAAACAGGCTTATTTAGTCCACACCTAAAATCCAAAAGTCATGAAAAAAAACTTCCTCCTTTTTACTCTGATCACAAGCGTTTTATTCAATACTAACCTCTTTGCCCAAAGTTACTCCGGCAGCGGATCAAGCCAGACATCCACCATTTCCATCGATAAGAAAGGTGACCTGAGGCTGAGGTTCGGAACGGGCTTCGTTATTTCTCGTACTGCCAACCAGCTAAAAGAAGAATTCACTACCCATGGTTTTGGTGATAAATACAATGCCTCCTACGACTGGTTATACAGTGGTGGCAATGACTTCTATCCCCAATCTGAAGTAGTGCCGCTGGTCGCAGAACTGGCATTGGAAAAAAAGATCAGTCAGCAATTTTGGGCTGGCTTCTCAATTAGTTTTGACCAGCCGGTCAGTGTGACGGGATATGACAGACATGGAACTGACTATTCGTTTTTGCGGGGCACCTACTCCATCGGCCGTTTCTTAACCATGAAGCACAAATCCTGGTCGTTATCACCTCAGTTCAGTTACGATAAGCCCGCCAGCAATTTTGGCTTTTTTGGGGGGCCGGTCTTTGAATTTCACTCGTTGCAGGTGCGGAACGACACGCAACCGTCCATACACGCTAAAAAGGCCAATGTCGGGGTGGTGATTGGTGTCAGGGCCAGGCTTATGCGCAGACTGGAATGGTTTGCCAGCTACCGCTTTTCTGCGGGTATGCCTTATGGACAAGTGATCAATTCCTATCAGGACAACGACAGGAATTTCGTCTCTGTCTTACCTGCCGGCACTATCAATACGAATCATTTTCGCATGGGATTGGCCTGGTGTTTTACCCGGTAAATGTGTTCCCAATTGTCAGCTGTGCCGCATAGCGGCAGGAGTGCTTTTTTCATGTTACGACGGAAGGTTCGTATTGGTCAAACATCCTGACCAACGATGCTGACAGTCAATCATTTGCGGGAACCCCAATTCAGAACTACCATATAGTCCGGGCTGGAAGGACAGGCACATTGTCTCTGCCCATATTTTTCTTCAACTTTAGTTTTGTAATTGTAATATTGTGCAACAAATGACACAATATGGTACTTTAATAAAAACAGTGGAACTGGCTAACGGGATTAGCGGGTCACTTCAAGCGCCCCGCTAATTTGTTTGAAATTACGCGGGCACTTGAAATGACCCCGTAGTGCCTCCACTGGATTTGTCAAAGAACCCACAAAATCAATGGCTGATTTAACCGACCAGGAATACCTTAGAGGTTTGCTGCACGGCGACTCCACCGTCATCAAAGAAATATACGAACAGTTTCACAAGGCCATTGCTCACCTGGTGGAGACCAACCACGGTACCCGGGACGATGCACGGGATGTTTTTCAGGAGGGATTAATGCTGGTGTATCAAAAAGCGGGGGAACCGGATTTTCAGCTCAGCAGCTCCTTTTTTTCCTATTTCTACGGCGTTTGCCGATTCATTTGGAAAAACAAATTGAAAAAAAAGTCCAATCAATCAGTAACCTTAAACGAAGAGATGACATCCATGCTGGAGGACTTGTCTGCCCCGGATGTGGAAAAACAGGAACAACTTTTCCTGTACCGCCAAAAATTTCAGCTGCTGGGTCGGGACTGTCAGCGCCTGCTGACGCTGTTTTTAGACAAAATAAGTATGGCCGAAATCATGGAAACATTGGGCTACGCCAGCATCAGTTATACTAAAAAACGGAAGTTTCAGTGTAAAAATCAGTTGGTCCGGCTCATCGAAAACGACCCGAAATACCAAGAATTAAAGTACTAATGGAAGAGCAAAAAATATTCGAAGAAATAGAACAGTACCTCAACGGCCAACTTGATGCGGCATCCAGCGCCAGGTTTGAAGAAAAGTTGCGATCGGACCAACGTTTGGCGGCCCGGGTGAAACTGTTTATAGCATTGGACCAGACGCTTGCGGATAAAAAAGCCTTGGAAGTGCAACAACAGATTGAAAGCACAGGGCAACAATATTTTCCCCGAAACATCACCGAGGCCAGGGTTCGCCGGTTGTCGTTTCGTAAAAAAGTGCTGGCCATGGCCGCCGTCTTATTGGTTTTGCTGGCAGCGGGTTTATTTTGGTGGCAAAGTTCAGCGGGCAGCCTCTCTGACGAGGTGCTGTACGCCCAATATTTTACAACTTATTCCATGTCGGATGTGGTGCGGAGCGAAACCCCGGAAGCATCGGCGTTTGCCAGGGCCACGCAACTGTATCAGTCCGGAGATTATCAGGCGGCACAGACAGCGTTCCTCGCCTTGCTGTCCGAAAACCCGGATGATATGCCTGCCGCATTCGGTCTGGCCCATGCTTATCTGAACAGTCAGCCTCCCCAACCGGATCTGGCTTTACCCTATTTTCACCAGGTTATCGACGACGGAAATACGGCCTATGTGCCGAAGGCTCAGTGGTATGCAGCTTTGATTTATTTAAAAAAAGGAGAAAGGGAACCGGCGAAAAAACTGCTGGAGGAGATCAAAGGAATCGACAAAAAAGCGGCCGGGTTGTTGTCCGAAATCAGGTAGCAGTTTCCGCAAAAATCTAAACCGCTTCCTTGCGAAAAGGACCAAATCCCCATCGACGGGCGCCCCAAACCATCATTCCGATGAAAAACACCCCGGCCATCACCCACCATATGTAATTCCGCTGCCCCTTAATCGGCTCTGCATCCCCCAGCAAGACAAATCCTGACCAAAAATACGGATGTCGTAACGCCAGGTCTTCTTCCTGCAAAAAAGCCATCTTAGCCTGGTGAAGAGCACTTTTCTTAGGCATGCCGCCCGATAAGTTTTTATAAAAACGGGGCATCAGCAAACTGGTACTTTGATCGCTCACTTTCCACAAGCTCATGACCACACTCGGCACGCCGGCGTACATGAAACTTCTCGCCAAACTAAAAACCCCCTCGCCTTCCTCGTACTTTCCCAGTCCCGTTTCACAGGCACTCAATACGACCAGTTGGGCATTCAGCGCAAGGTTGGCAATTTCGTAATGATGCAGGAGGTTGTCATCTGTCGTATCGGGCAAAAGGTCCGTGAAAGTGAGGTGGGCAAAATTGACATTTTCAAAATCCGCCTGACCGTGCATGGCCAGGTGCAGCAGTCCAAACTGGCTGGCTTTCCGCTTGAAAGTCGCTTCGGTGGCCGTCGAGCCAAAGTCAAATTCTCCGGGAAACCAGTCGGCTATCGCCTTGATTTCCAGCGCCGTTCCTTCCAGTTGGGCGGTCTTGCTTTCCAATTGGTTGAGGTCACCTTTCTGCAGGTTTTTTTCCACACCCTGGTAAGGAGGTGCCACGGCATAGCAGCGGGTATTCGGAGGTAATTGACGTTGGCTTTCCCGGTTGTTCAGCAGCAGCCGGGCAGAGTAACCGTAGTGAACCTGGAAACGGCTGATCAGATAGGGCATCGTGGCAAAATCGATACTGGGTTGTGGGGCCAATTCTGTGGTCAGGGCCTCAAAAGGAACGGAATGCAGGATGCCATCGGGAACGATAATCAGTTGATCCACGTCCCGGGTCAGTGTTTCCAACGCCGGAGCAACAGCCACCTCGTACAGAGAAAATGCGGCGCGGTTGTAGGTACTGAATGCCACTTTGGCATTTTGCCTGAAAGGCTCCGGGTTCGTCAGTTCCTGCAGAAATTGCCGGGCCGCCAGCCCAACCGCCGCCTTGTTTCCCAGCGGCACCAGCGATGCTTGTGCTGTCGTAACCACCAGGACAAAAGCCGCCTGGTCGTCCAGAAAGTATTCAAGGAACGCCGTTTGGTTATTCGGGAGAAATGATTGCAGATCGGCAATACGCAGATTTTGACCACCGTATTTCAGCGAATAGTAGGCGGGGTAATTTCTTTCCTGATACTCCTTCAACCGAGCCAGTTCCAATCGGGTATTGGCGAGTTGGCTTTGGTTAAATTCAACTTGCGCACTGTCATTCGCTTCCCGGGCTTTTCGCAGGGATTTTTCGAAAAAAACCACATCGATCCCCAGGTCTTTTTCCTTTTTCACCAGGCTGTCCGGCAAGCCCGCCAGCGCTACCCCCTCCGAGGCTTTCAGCGCCTCCAGCAGCAAGAGAGATTTGCTTTTTTCCACCAAAACAAAAGTTTCCTCCAAATATTGCGGCTGATGGTTGACGGTAAACAACCGCCGGCCCGTTTCTGCCGCTTCTCCGTAAATCTTCTTGAATTTTTTACCCCAGAAAAGCCGGTCACCTTCCTCGGCATAATTGATCCGCATGGTATCAATCCACTGAGTGGCCAGGTTGTAAGTCTCATAAGCGGTTTCCAGGTGACGGCCCTCACCGCCCATAGCTGCCAACACCTCGGCTTTAGCCTGCAGGGTTTCCAGGAAATAGAAAGGGTCGCTGACTCCCTCCAGTTGGGGCTGGGCACGTGGATCGAGGGTGTCCGCCACTTCGGTACTGTTGAGCGCTAGCGCCTGCTGGTAATATTTTAAAGCCGTGGAATAATTTTTACCGGCGGCGTAAGCCTCGCCGACAAAAAAGTGAAACTTGATAAAAAAGTTGGGATCGGCGGTGCGATCCCTTTCTTCGGAATAATGCCTTTTTGATTTTTCAAAAAACCGGATCGCCTCTTCGTTGTGCCCTTTGGCCAAATGGTATTGGCCCAGCCGGAAAAAAGCCAGGTAATGGTTATTAAAACCGGGTTCGGCCAATGTTCTTTCGGCGTAATATTTCACACTATCCAAAATTTCTAATTTAAGAAAACAGTTGGAGAGCTCGTTATAACTGTCGACCCGGTTGGCAGGGTCCGACAATATTTGCCGTTGATGATAAGAAAGGTTTTTGTTGAAATAGGCAATGGCTTCCCGGTAACGTTCCTGGCGAATCAGTAATTTTCCGAGATTATTGTAAGTCTCCGGGTCCGACACAATAATATCTTCCCCCATTTCCGCGGAGATGCCAATGATCTTCAGGAAACAATCCTCAGCCCTTTTAAAATCACCTTTGATATTGTAGAATGCTCCCAGGTTGGTATAATATCCAAGCACAAACAGGGTGTCGTCAGAATTCTTATGCGGCCTGTGCCATTTAATATCGATGGCCTGATTGATCAGTCGGATGGCCTGGTTGTAATCTCCTCTGATGTAGCAAAGGATGCTTTTAATATTTAAAAAATCCGTCTTCAGATCATCTTCCAACCGGTGCTGCCGGATGATGTCGAGCCCAGCCTCCAGATGTATTTCACAGCTGTCGTAGATACCGGCATTGACATAATTGACCGCCATCAACAATTCGCAGTAGGTCAGGTCTTTCCATTGCTCGTGTTCTTTAAAAACCGGAACGATTTGCCGGAAATAGAAAAAAGAACTGTCGGGCATGTCCAGCCCGATGAGTGCTTCGGCCTTTTGGTAAAATGCTCTGGCCCGCAGCAGCGATGCGTCGGGTAAGTATTGTCCGATAGCACTGATGGCCTGATCGGCATAGTCATTTTTCAATTCATAGCTGGTTTTCTCGCCCAGCCGGGCCGAGAGAAGCAGGCATTCCACGTACTTTTCCCACAGCCCGTTTTCCCTGTAAATATTCTGCGCCTGCCGGATCTTCTCGAAAGAAGCCTGCCCCTGCCCCTCTTCTACCCAGTCGGTTTGTTGACGGAAGATGAAGTTAGCCTGTGTAGTGTCAGCGGACGGATCATCGCGGGAGCCGGAATCAACCGGTTGGGCCCAGGCAGGTTGCAGAATTTGCAGCAAGACAAAGCCGATGAGGATGGGTCTCCATCTTTTCATAGGTATTTTTGGCTTTTTTGAATTGACACGTTATTTAGTCTGTTTCACTCGAGACATCGACTTCTATCTCTGACTCACTGATGACAATATTACCCACGGCATTATAAAAATTGACTTGCCCTCCTGGATTTTTTCTGACAGGAAAATCAGTAGTGGGGTTGGTTCCGGGTTTTGGAGTGTACCGGGATTCACCGTCGATATGCACCGCATTCCAATTTTGGCTGTTGAGTAGCACCGGGACGGTTGTTGGGTCATTGGGCAAACCGATCTGGATAGAAGCGTGAACAGGCGGTGGCTCGTGGTAAAAAATAGTAACCTTTGTTATGCTCGGAGTTTGAGTAGAGGCCACTTTAATCGTTACCCTTGCCACTTTTGGGCCGCTCTGAGGAGGGTCATTTTTGGTGTTATTTCCACTTTTCATGGTTCTTGTTTTATAAGGTTAAAAATAAAATCAGGTGCTCAAGATAGTAATTTTTTTCACCTCACCACCGCTCCCTGCCGCTAACAAAATTTATTTACGAAATACGGAGGGCTATCCAGAAAAAACTTCGAACAAGATGGCCTTCGGGCTTCATCCCTACCAATCGCCTGCCCCGACAGTTCTTAAGAACGAGCAGCCAAAAACCTAACTGTCCGGTCGCTTTCCCAACTCATATTGAAATGAAATCTTTATGATGTAATTGATTCTATTGTGTGGATGATGTTCAATACTCTGTAATCTGAATTAGTTTATGAAATGCGGCGCAGGGAATTTTTCAGCATCATTTGACCCCCAACGTGCGCCTCCAGGGATTTTAAGGGGGAAAAGGTGGCGTCGCCACCTTTTCCCCCTTAAAATCCCTTTGGGCCGAGCAGTCTGATGCCTCAAAGCGAGATGAATCCTCCGGCCCACTTGCATGAAAAAAAA
>JBFIJS010000177.1:0-7518 GCA_041600595.1 Saprospiraceae bacterium
GGTCTTCGACGAACTTTTCTACTTCGCTGACCCCGGCTATTTCGACATGTTCAACTTCCCGCTGCAAGCAGGAGATCCGGCGGTCTTGTCGGAACTGGATGCGGTTATCCTTAGTCACGAAGTAGCAGAAAAATATTTTTCCAAAGAAAACGCCATGGGCCAGACCATTACGGTCAGTTTTGGCGGCAGCCAGAAAAAAACTTACACAGTCAAAGGCGTTGCTGCTCCGTTTCCCGAAAATACCGGCTTCCGTTTCCATTTGCTCGCCGGTTTCGACGCATTGGAGGCACTCGGCACGGCGAAAACGGACAATTGGGCAGCCATGACCCGGGGCACTTTCGTGCAGTTAAAACCAGGAGCGGACATCACCGATTTGGAGCAAAACATGACCCGGTTCGTGTCGCTTCACAATGCCGCCAATGGCGAGCGAAAAATCAAATCGTTTGTTTTTGACAACCTGAAAAACCCGAACCCGAAGGCCTACGAAGTCATCAACCGCCCGGCCGAAGCAGCGCACCCGATGGCCATGCTCATGTTCGCCGGGCTGGCGCTGCTCATGTTCGCCCTTTCCTGTTTCAACTACATCAACATTGCGCTGGGACAAGCCGCCAACCGCCTGAAAGAAATCGGGGTAAGGAAAGTTGTCGGTGGCCGGAAACACGAATTGGTGGTGCAGTTCATGAGCGAAAACCTGCTGCTGTGTTTCATTGCCCTGGTGTTGGGACTGGCCTTTACGCAAACGGTATTGGTACCGTTTTTCAACTCCATCATGGTGATGAAAATTTCGCTTTCGCTCACGGACAACTTCGCCATCTGGGCTTTCTTGCTGGGTCTGCTGGCCTTCACGGCGGTCGCTTCCGGCGCCTACCCGGCCATGTACATCAGCTCGTTTCAGACGGTATCCATCTTCCGGGGTAAGTCGGCTTTTTCCAAAAAAAGTAAACTCACCCGGGTGTTTTTGTGCCTCCAGTTTATGCTCGCATTCGGCACAGTCATCGGCGGGGTGCTGCTCACATCGATGGGGTATGTTTGGAAAAAACAATCGTGGGGCTACCAGCCGGAAGGCACCCTGATTGTACGGCTTGACGAGGCCGGGCAGTATGAGCTGTTGAAAAATGAGGCGCTCCGCAATCCCAACGTTTCGCAAGTCGGTGGCACCGTGAACCACATCGGTAAGTCGGTTTGGCGCAGCCAAATCTACGTCGGTGACCGGCAGCAGGATGCGGCCCGTTTCGAGGTGGGAGCCGGCTATTTCGAGGCGATGGGCCTGCAACTGGCCGAGGGCCGTTTTTTCGATCCGCAGCGCAAGGCGGAGGATAGCCATGCCGTCGTTGTAAACGAACAACTGCTGCTGGACAACGGCTGGGCTGATGGTCAGGGCCGCCAAATCCGCTGGAAGGGGACAGCCTATGACGTCGTCGGGGTAGTGGAAAATTTCAAGCTCGCCCCGACGGGGGTGATGAAACCCACCGTTTTCTACCTGGCCGACGATGCCCAACTCACTTACCTGAGCGTACGTTACGAACCCGGCACGGGCCCTCAGGTGGAGTCGTTTATGAAGGCTGCCTGGCAAAAAATCGAAACGGAAGCGCCCTTCCAATTTTTCCACCAAACTTTGGTTTTCGATAACTTTTTCCGGGAATTTTCCAGTGTTTCCAAGTTGTTCGGCTACATCGCTGCATTGGCATTACTCATTGCCTGCATGGGATTATATGGCCTGGCTTCGCAAAATTATGCGAGCCACCTGAAGGAATCGGGTATCCGCAAAGTACTCGGTGCCTCGGCCAGTCAGATTATTATGCGGGCCAACCGCAGTTTTCTCACCTTGCTGCTCATCGCCAGTATTTTGGCCACGACCATCTGCTTTGGCGGTTTCCAGTTGGCCACCGTCCAGGCCGCTGATTTTATTGGAAACATCGAACTGGGCGTTTTACCCTACCTGCTTTCCAACGGGCTGGTCTTCCTGCTGGCAGCGGTGGCAGTGGGCTGGCAGTCGTACCAACTGGCTAATGTAGCGCCCACGGAGATCTTGCGAAATGAATGAAACAATAGTTGAATAGATAGAATAGGAAATGTTTTGAGACGAGTAAACGGCGGCAGCGTTTGGCACCCCTGCCGCCGTTTCTTTTTGTTTTTAATCCGCCTTCAGTTTTTCCCGCAGATACTCAAAACAGGCCCCGACGTTAGCGAACAAATCCTCTTCCGGCACTAAATCGGGGATGATGTCCACCGCTTTCAGCATATCATACGGCTGTTCTTTCAATCCGGTGATGATGACTTCAATGCCTCTCTTTCGCAAATCAAAAATCACCTCCTCCAGGGCGTACAGGCCCGATTGGTCGATGTACGGCACCCGATCCATGCGCAGGATGAGGGCTTTCACGTTGTTGTCCAGCTTGCCGATTTCATCTTTGAAAAAAGAGGTGAAACCAAAAAACAACGACCCGTACAGATGCTTGATGATGACTTTATTTTTATATTCTTCGTAAAACTCAATTTCGTCCTGCCAGGGTTTTTCCCCGTCAAAATCGGCGACCGGACCGACCTCCAGGCCCTTTTCGCTCAGGTCACCTGCTTTTATCATGTACAATAGACAGGCCAACGCCACGCCGATGCCAACCGCCTGAATGAGGCTGCCAAAGGTGGTGATGAGTAACACCAGAACCAACACAACGGCATCGGCCCGGGGTACTTTGGTGAGGTGCTTCAATCCTTTAAAATCGATGATTTTAAAGCCGATCGGGATGAGCAGCCCGGCTAATACGCAGAGGGGGATTTGGGCCGCCAGTTTTCCCAGACCCAGCAGAACGGTCAGCAGGAATAAGCCATGCAGCGTACCCGACAGCCGGGTGCGACCACCGGCGTTGATGTTGACGACCGTACCTTTGGTAGCCCCCGCACCGGGAATGCCCCCAATGACGGCGGCCATCATATTGCCGATGCCCTGGCCGATGAGCTCCCGGTTACTATTGTGTTTGGTCTTGGTCATGTTGTCGGCAATGACCGAGGTCAGCAGTGAATCGATGCTCCCCAACACGGCGAGTACGATGGCATATTCGACGATCATACTGAGGAACGAGGGGTCGACAGAGAACAGCCCGCCGATTTTCAAGGAGGGCAAACCGCTGGGAATTTCCCCGATGAGGGGGACGTCCATCTGGCCGAAATAGGCGACCAATGTAGCCACAATGAGCGCCACCAGCGCACTGGGGATAGCTTTGGTGATTTTTGGAAAAACATAATACACGGCCACCGTGATGGCTCCCAAAATTAAAGCTTGCACATTGGCCTCGGTGAATAACCGGGGCAAATCCTGCATAACGGCAATCGTGGATTTGGGCGACACCAGGCCCGTAAAGGGGAACAACTGCAAAATGATGATAATAAGCCCCACCCCGCTCATAAAGCCCGATACGACCGGGTAGGGAAAATACTTGACGTAACTGGCGATGTTGAGGAAGCCAAAAATCATCTGTAAGAACCCACCCAATAAAAAGGCGAGGAGGATGATGTTCATGGCATTATCGAGGCTGCCCGTGCGGTCGATGGCGGTGGCCACGAGGGTAGCCGCCACCACAGTCATGGGTCCGGTAGGGCCACTGGCCTGGGTTTCTGTACCCCCGAAGAGTGCAGCGAAAATGCCGACGGCGATGGCCCCGTAAAGCCCGGCAGCAGCCCCCATACCCGACTGCACGCCAAAGGCCAGCGCCAAAGGCAGGGCGACGACGCCAGCCACCAATCCGCCGGTGATATCTCCTTTGAGGAAATTTTTATCGTAAGTAATCATGGTTTTGTTTTTCGTTTGTGTTTGATTTAAGTAGATGAAGTTAAATAATCGACTCTCTAAAAAGCATCAAGTATTGATTTATATATTGTTGCAAAAATGCAATACCGAAGCAAGTTAGGGATTTCGCTGCGCTCAAACTACCGACTTATTACTGTCGACTACTTATTATTTTCTCCTGGTGAAAATTAGTCCAGAAACTCCACCTCTCCGGTATCCATATCATAGATGCCGCCAATGATTTTGATACGGCCCTCATCTTCCATTTCTTTCAGAATGGGGCTCTGCGACCGGATGTCGTCTATGGCCTTCCGCACATTTTGCTCGCACACTTTATGGACAAAAACAGGATTTCCGGAAGTACGGTCACCATCGTAGGCTACCTTTTCGACAGCAGGTCTGATTTTGGTGAGCATTTCGGTGATGTTGCCAAGTTTCACGTCATCAATGGCAGCTTTGACCGCTCCACAATGTTCATGGCCAAGCACCAGAATGACTTTCGAGCCGGCGACTTTGCAGCCAAATTCCATACTACCCAATATATCAACATTGATGAAATTGCCAGCCACCCGTGCGACAAAAATATCGCCGATGCCTTTGTCGAATACATCTTCCACCGGCACCCGGCTGTCGAGGCAGCTCAGAATAACGGCTTTAGGATACTGACCATGGGCGGTGTTCCGCACCTGAGCAGTATGGTTGCGAGCAGTCAGGTCATTATTAACAAATCTTTGGTTTCCTGCTTTAAGGCTTTGGATAACCATCTCGGGAGTCAGAGCGTCTTGTTCTTTTTTAGTCAATACTTTTTCTACCAATGGTTTGATAGGAATAGATTGAGACTGACCATCCTTACCCTCCATGACTAAGGTGAGTTTTTTCAAATTTTGCATAACTGTTGGCTTTTGTAAATGATGTGTTTAAAGCAGCAAAACATATCAAATAATGCATGGTTTTCTTATCCTATAAAGAATTTAAGCAGTCCCTGTTTTTCTGCAAAATCAGGGGCTTTTCAACTCAACTGGTCAATATTGCCGTGGTGGCTGGAGTGCCGACCGGCTTCGCCTTACTGACCGAAAGCCTATTTAACGGACAGGTGATGATAGCAAACCTGCTGGAGAATTTGCGAAGCCAATGAAGTCAGTTCTGGACGATCCGTTGTATTATCAATTAGCTGAAATTAATTTAACTCCCTCGGGCAGGACTATTTTATTTAGAGGAATGGCAGATGTCGTATCGAGCAAAATACACCGGCGGGAAACGGGCAAATTGTCGGCCCGGGAACGCTCGCCCATGGTAATTCCTTTCCACATGGCCAGTTTGGTATTGTACCTCCCTATTTCCCAGAGGTCACAAACGACCCCCATGATATTCTTCTTTCCGACTACCTCACCGCCCATATTTTTGATCATTTCATCCCCAACGATGGTCATGTCTTTGGTACCGTAGCGATCTGCAGCTCTCTGCACCTGCCGGCTTTCAAAAAAGTGGGCTTCTGCCTTATGCGCATGGTATTCGTAGCGCCGCTCTCCATCCAAAAACTGGATCGTGTTGGTTTTCTGGTCGAAGGGGCCGATGTCAGATTGGGTATTCACGTATTTACCTTCCCGCCATCCCCAATGATCGAAATAGATGTTTTCGGTTCCGTTTACAGCTCCGTCCATCCGGAAAATGAGAGTCCCCTTCTCCACACCGTAACGTTTGAACCCGGCCGCCACCATTTCTTCCGCAGTGCGTTTGCCGATGGTAGCTGATGATACTTCGCTGACAGGATTGGTCGTCTTGACGGGCTGCTGGATCATTTCAGCCGGTGCTGATGGCGGTGCTACAGGTTCTGCTTTTTTGGAAGTGCAGGACAAGCCAAACAGGAACGCAGACAACAACAGGATTTCTATATTTTTCATAATGAATCAGTTAGATTTAATTCGGTGTGTAAAATGCTTCTCTGTAAGGTCCGGGCAGTAGGATGAAGGCTGATAACAAAAACTCCAAAATACCTTCAGGGTACAACTCCACCGTGGAGAACACGGAGATTGCCGGGCTACCAACTGGACGAGGAGGGATAACTTACGATCGAAGAGGGGGGGGCGCCAGGAACTGTGCAATTTCTTTGCCCAAAGTAGTTGCGCAGCGACGAAAGACGATACAAGCTCCGTTGCACGGCAGGTGCGTCTTGCCTGGTCGAACCGGCCAAAAGCAGGTCAGTGATGTGACCAAAGGCACATTGAGCCGTCCCAAAGCCTAAATGTCCACGTTCCCAATTTTTTTGGAAAACGCAGGGGCCGGAGGTAATGACCATCCGGCCCCTTGCTTTTAGTGGCGGTTGGTATGATTAGCGGGTCACTTCAAGTACGTATCTATTTAGCGCTACTTTTTGGCATTTGGAAAATGCGGAGGTGCATGTTTGTCGCTTTTTGGCACACCCCAACAGCCTGCCCCAAATTCACTTCGGGGTGCTCCTCAAGAAGTTTTAAGTAAACTTTTCCATGATGAATAAAAATCAAGCATAGGTATAAGTGCTTGATTTTCAATATACTTTCGCAAAAGTTAGTATCACACTTATAAGGTAGTATAGCAACAAAAATAGTACACGGAGTATTTATGCAAATTATAAAGTCTTAACAAATTACCACCATGCCGGAAATAAGTATCAGCCATTCAGCTATCCTATGCTCTCCGGGATAACCACCAAAATTGATCACATCATACATCCGGTTGGACGGAGAATGAACAGGTATTACTGTCCAGTCTGCTTCCAATCTGTAAAAAATTCACATTATGAAAATAGCCATCATCGGAACAGGTAACGTAGGCGGCGCACTCGCCACTCAATGGGCCAAAGCCGGGCACTCGCTCTTTTTGGGCACCAGCGACGTACATAATTTTAAGGGAAAAGAACTCCTGCAAAACAACAACACTTCTGTTCATACCATCGCCGAGGCGGTGAGCCTGGCGGAAGTGGTATTAGTGGCCACCCCGCCTCATATTGCCCAGGAACTGGTCCGCTCCTTCGGAAACACCAGGCAGAAAGTGATCATTGATGCCACCAATGCTATCGCCAAACAACCGGAGCCCTACCCAACTGCCTTTCATGCCTTTGCAGCCTTAACCGACGCAGATGTGGTCAAATGTTTTAACACAACCGGCTTCGAAAATATGCTGGCTCCTGATTACGGCGACACCACACTGGACATGTTTATGGCTGGCGACAGCGACGCCGCAAAGGCCGTCGCAAAACAACTGGCACACGATGCCGGCTTCGCCAACTGCTATGATTTTGGGAAATCGGACCGGGTGGAGCTGCTGGAAAAGTTCGCCCTTGCCTGGATCAACCTGGCCATTTTTCAGGGAATGGGCAGAGACATTGGCTTTAAACTGGTGCACCGGTCCAAATAAAAAATATAACTTACCGGATACCTCTGTCCCGTAGTCCAGCCAGGATGCTGTCCGGCTCATGGCACCTGCAGGAAAACATGGAACACTTGGCAGCAAAAGGTGTCTGATGCAGCCCAACGACAAATATTCCCTTCATTTTTCCGAATTTTAATTTCGATTCCCTATTATTGTTTCCCTGTTGCTAACAAGGTATTTAACACAGGCAACTTCCCCCGATTCGGGGGCACAAAAAGCCACGTAACTTTAGTAATAAGACAACAGGTCATTGCCAATAAAGGAACCTGGAGGAAAGGAGAAGAAATCCGCATCGGGGAAAAGACGCCGGTCGCTATTTTGAAATA
>JBFIJS010000178.1:0-7517 GCA_041600595.1 Saprospiraceae bacterium
ACCGGTGTATTACCTACCGGAATCACTGCTCCGACTGCCTGCGTGGCCGCATTGATCACACTGACTGTGTTGTTGTCACCGCTCGCTACACACAGCAGGCTCCCGTCTGGCGAAAATGAAATTCCCCTCGGGCCACCGCCAACCGGGATCGTCCCCGTCAGGGTATTGGTCGTGGCATCGATTACGCTGACCGAGCCGCCACCCAGATTGGTGGCGAATAGCGTCGTTCCGGAGGGGCTGCAAGCCAAACCAAAAGGAATCGTCCCGGCCCCATTGTCAATCGTGGCAGTCACGGTATTGGAGGCGGCATCGATCACACTGATGGTGGAGGAAAAACGGTTGGCAACGTACACTTCAAACCCCCTCGGGCTGGTGGTCATGCCCTGAGGGCCATTGCCAACCGGCACGGTGGCAACTACCGCATCGGTAAATGCATCGATCACGGTAACATCGCCCGACACAAAATTGCTGACATAAACCATAGCCCGGTTTGGACTGACCATCACGCCGTGGGGCGTTTGTCCCACCGGTAAAGTGAGGCTAACCGTGTTGGTTTGAGCATTGATAATGCTTACCGTGTTGTCGCCGGCATTGGCTACGTACACCTTGCCAACGCGACTGACGGCCACCCCTTCCGGAGCAGAGCCGACGGTCACCGTTGCTTCCACAGTATTGGTTGCGGCATCGATCACACTCACGTTGGAGGAAAACTGATTGGTTACGTACACCTTTGATCCGTCGGGGCTGACGGCCACGCCAAAAGGGCCGAGACCAACCGGAATATTTGTAACGACCGTATTGGTGGCAACGTTGATCACACTGACATTGTCACTGAACGCATTTGGGATGTAGGCAAAGGGCTGTGCCTCCGCCTGGGTGAACAAACTGCCTAAAACAAGCAGGAAACCGATCCATTTGAAAGGGAAAATCAATTGTCTTGAGAATTTCATGGGAATAGAATTATACATTGGGTTTTGGTATCGGTGTATTTGAAGCAAACACAGTTGTCACCCAAAAACACCCGACCGGAATCAGCCGGGCAAATATGACCAGTGCGCAGAGCAGTATTTCCCAATACACCATTCAGCATGTTAGTAAATACCTTGATCAACTTCGGAAAACTCGGTGATCAAGGTCATTTTTTATTTCAATGTTACCATTGGACTTTGTTGACTTTTATACACTTTTTAAATGAGCGGCGTGTACATCCGAATGCTCGTTTAAAACTTTTTTAGAGCAGCTTTTCTGCCGCCATTTTTATGAGTACGCATAACTCACCTGACATTGAAGATGGTTATGGATAAAGAGAGACATTAAAAGCAGAAATAATTAAGAGGCCATTCTCAACAGGACAGGAGTTGTGGGAAAGGAAGGAGGTATTACAAATATTGATTTTTTATAATACAATAACTGCGCCCGAAAATTTCAGTCCAGCAAACAGCATCTTATATGGTACTGTGCAAACTGTCTGCCTGCCCGGCTGTATAAAATTGATTTACAAACAATTATCGCCTGACAATGCCTCTACAGCGTGTAAAACTTCTGACAAAAAATCAGTGCCGGGCATTTAATCAATATGAAAAAAAATTCCGGGAGGGAGACTTCTTGTCCTAATTTTCATCGGGTATCCTTTTGCCTTCAGGTGGATTCGGTCAAGGCCAGAGGGACTTTTGTCCATTCTGGGTGAAATTAATTTACAGCAAGTCGAAAAATGACAAAAGCTACCCCCCTCCATGCCAAAAATCATGTATCATGCCTCATTTTGTCAATAAAATTGTAACATTAAAAAGACCGGTAAAATCAAGGTTCGCCGATCCTTTCATTTTAAACCTTACCATCATGAATAGTCCGATTTATAAAGAAAAAACCCTGGCCCAGTTGATTATTTTTTGCTTTGTAGCAGGGGGCCTGGCCCTTTTGGCGTTCAGTTGTTCTGATGCCAACAACACCAATACCGCCATGCAGGAAGGAAACGAATTTTTTCAATCGTACTGCGTCATCTGTCACGGAAAATATGCCGATGGCCGGGGCAGTATGGCCAACCGCCTGAACACACCACCGATGGACCTTACCACGATTGCCAAACGTCGGGGTGGTAATTTCCCGGATGAGGAAATTTTTAAAATCATTGCCGGCGTGGAAGATATGCCCGGCCACAGTAGCGGTGAAATGCCTGCCTGGTGGGAAACACTCAAAAAATCGGAGGATATCACCAAAGACAAAGTCGTCAAGGAAAAGATTGAACATATTGTCGCTTACCTGAAAGCAATTCAGAAGTAGGCGTTTAAATCATGAGAAAATAACTGCGTTACCTTGTTTTAAAAGCCAACCCTTTTGAACATTGGAACTCAGGGTTATCAATCAGCATTGCAACCTTGAATCCCGACGTTAAAAGCGTTGGCTTTTTTGATAAAGCGGAGCAATTTTCATTTCTCCTCATCAACAGTCGATAAAAATCAAAAGTAAACTGCGTTTACCGGAGGTTACCCCCAGGGCGGCCTCATTCCCCGGCCCTCTTGCGTCTTCTCTTTCCCGGAATTGAAATTTCTCAGATTGTAGGTAAAATTGAGCATAAAAAAACGTGTCAGGGCATTGGTGCGGGAATCCTGGATGTAGGTCTCGGTGACCGTTCGGGCAATATTTCGGTTTTGGTTCAGCAAATCGTTGACAGTAAATGTGACCTCTCCCCGCTGGTTTTTGAAAACCTTTTTACCTAATCCAAAATTCCAGATCATAAACGGATCGTCAAACCCGTCGGCGAGGCCGTCATAAAACTGATGGGCCAACTCATTGCGAAGCACCAACCCTTCGATGATCACCCAATTGACTGTGAGGCGGGTGTCCTGGCTGTAAAACTCGGTATTGTTCTCCTGTTGCAGAGAATTGACGACTTTGTTGAAACGGGGGCGGGCGATGAGGGCAAAATCCACCTGATCGCTGATGTTGCTGCTGAGGGTGATGCCGGCACCGTAGGCATGGTTGTTTGCAAAGTTGAGCAGATCGCCTACCAGCCCCGGACTGCGGGTGAAGGTGTAATTTAAATCCAGATTCAGGTTCGACTTCAGAGACTTCACCGGCAGGCCATAGGTGAGGAATGCCCGTACATTCCGGTAGCCATTGACATTCACCGGAATCGTGAGCTGAGTGCCCCGGCTCAGACTATCGAGGCCCAGTTCCGCAAAAATCGGATCGTCATTGCGGGCAAAATAAGTGGCATTGGCAATTTGGTCGTCGGTGATCGTGCCGCCGATCATGGCATAAAAAACCCTCGATTTTTCCACATTGGTGGCCGAGTACCGCACAAACATGCTGTTGGAATACGATTGTTTCAAATTGGGATTGCCGCTGCGAAGCTGCAAAGGGTTGCTGTTGTCCACCACATTTTGCAATTGCTCAATGGCGGGCAGGTTGGTGTTGGTTCGGTAAAACACCCGGAGGCTTTTTTCGCGGCCTTTAATGTTGTACCGCAACATAGCAAAGGGAACAAAATTCCTGAATGACTGACTTGTTTGCAGTTGTTGTGGAAAAGTCTGGTCGTTATTCAGCGTGGCGTATTGGTAACGGGCCCGGGCAATGATCATCATGTCCCGGCTGGGCCGGTAGTTGTACCCGAGACCAGCCCGGTGAGTCGTGTAGTCATTGGAAAAAATGTTGCTGAACTGAGGGTTCAGGTCAGTAAAATCATTGGTCAGTTCAGAAAAATCAAAAGTGCTTTTGTCAGAATCTTCCTGCTGGTAGTTGATTTCATATTCCACCATCACCTGGCTGGCTTCATTGACCGGCTCCGTGTAGTTGAGGGTCGTCCTGACATTCCAGCTGTTCACGTCGAGGTTACTTTGTTGGTTGAGGGTGTCGGCAGAAGGGAACGCTCCGTTGAAAACAGATTCCGACTGCAACTGGCTGTCGCCGTTTTTTGGAGCAAAACCATTGACAAGGTTGACCGAGAAAGTGCGGCCTTTTTTCTTCATTTTGTGCCGCCAAAGGAGATTGTTGGAAAAATTAAGGCCAGTCAGGTCGGAGCGGTAACGATTGTTGGTTTGCCCCAATGCTTCGCTGCCGAGTACGGTTTCACCAAAAACAGTTGACAAACCGTCATTGAGCTGGAGACTCAAATTGGGACGTATGATAAAAGAGTTCATGGAGTCCAGTTCAAATTCAATGCGGCCATTGATCCGGTGGTTGGTATTATTGCTGTTGGACTGGCTGGTCTCGCTGTAATTTTCCGCCAATTCCTGTCCATCAATAAACTGCTGGTTGCGGTTTTCCTCCGCATAACTATCACTGTTGTTGAAAAAATAGCTGCTGGAGACATCCCATTTTTTTCCCCATTTGTCGGTGTAGTTCAGGCCGATAGCATGTGTTCGGGCGATGCCGTTTTGGGCATTTACCAAAAAATTATCGGTATCACTACTGCCCCAGCTGCCACCACCACCTCGTCTGCCTCGCCCCCTGCCATCACCGCCCGAACCCGTAACACTCAGGAGATCGTCGGTGGAAAAATTCTGAATATTGATATTGTTGCTCATCCCGATGACTGAGATGCGCTGGTCGCCGTTAAAAAAATTCATGTTGCCACCGGATTGGTATCTGTCCTCGGTGCCGTAGCCGCCGTAAATTTTCCCAAACTGGCCGTTGCTCATACCGGTATTGGTGATGATGTTGATCGTTTTAGTCGTATTTCCATCCTCAAAACCCGTGAATTTTGACTGGTCACTGGCCTGGTCATAGATTTGAATTTTCGCAACCACCTCGGCAGGCAGGTTTTTGAGGGCGGCGGCAGGATCGTTGCCAAAAAATGGTCGGCCATCGACCAGCACTTCTTTTACATCTTCTCCCTGCGCCTGAATTTTTCCGTTTTGCATGCTGATAGTCGGCATCTTTTCCAGCAGTTCCTCAGCACTGGCATCCTTCATGACTTTGAATGCCCCGGCATTGAAGGTGGTGGTGTCTCCGTCCTGGGTTGCCGTCGCCATTTGTTCCCTGACCACTACTTCGTCCAGATTGGTTGCAGATGGCTGCAAGGTCAGATTACCCATATCAATATCAGCATCAGTAAGGGTTACTTCCTGCACCATTGTTTCGAATCCGAGGTAGGAAATTTCCACCTTGTAACCGCCAGCCTCAATATTTCTGAAGAAAAACCGCCCGTTGCTTTCCGCAGCCACCCCCGTTACAATTTCCCCCCAGGGGTACTGTAAAGTAGCATTGGCACCGGGCAAGGTGCCACCGCTCTCATCCACAGCCTTCCCCGTAATGGTAAAGGTTTGGGCGGTCAGATTGACACCCAGAAGAAGCAAAGCGAAGAAAGGCAGACTTTTCATAAAATAGGTTTTGAAAGGCAGCTGGTATGCTGTCTTTTGAAAATGTGGTTGCAGAAGGAAGACAAATTGTATAGTGATTTTTTTGTCTTCAAAACACCGCTTTGGCACCAACGAACCAACGAAAAGGTGTTCTATTTACCTAACAATTCTTTGATCCGTATCCAGGCCTGATTTCTGGCTTTCACATTTGCTTCTTCCCCTTCCGGATCGTCGCCCCGGCGCATAAACGCATGGCCGGCACCTTCGTAAATTTCATATTGATAGACTTTGTGATGCGCCCGCATGATGCTGTCGGTTGGTTCAATGGTTGCATTGACACGTTGATCGTTACCTCCATAAAAACCGTAAACCGGAACTTCGATCCGGGCCAATTCATCAGCACCCTTTGGGGCTGTGCCGTAAAAAACCAAGGCCTGTTGGATTGCCTGGTTGTTGGTGGCCAGCCGAAACGACTGCGAACCACCCCAGCAAAAACCAATCACGGAAACCTGACCCGTGCAGGCGGGGTCCCGGGCGATGTGGGTCACCACTGCGTTCAGGTCGGCGGTCACCTGTTCGGGGTCGAGTTCATAAATGGCGCTGCGTGCATCATCGGAAGTCGGGAAGGCTTTCGTTTCCGGAAATTCCTCACTGAAACCGGACAGCAGGTCGGGCGCAATGGCGAGGTAACCCGCTGCCGCTACCTGATCCGTAAAGCTGCGTGCCCAGTCATTGAGCCCCCTGTTTTCGTGGATAACAAGCACCGCTGGTGTTTTTACCGCCACTTCCGGATAGGCGACAAAGCATTGCACCTTCCGCTCCCCGTGGGTCACCGTTACCCATTCGTGGTGGCGAGGAGCGTTTTCCAGTTGTTGTTTGGCGTAATCCTGAGACCAGGAAAATTGACTAAAGAGGAGCAGGAAGAGGAGTAAAAAGTTTTTCATGCTGAACTTTTTGGAGAGCCCGGAGGCAGGATGATGTCGGTACCTCCCGCCCGCAAGGCCTGGTAAAAAAAGGACCTGCCAGCACTTGGCTGACAGGTCACATTAGAAATCACCCGACTGTGATTTATCCTTTGTTTTCCCGGGTCTTTGGTTTTTCTTCTTTAGACGGACGGGGGCTGCGACGTTCCTGCATTTGGCTGCGACGTTCTTCCTGTATTTTTTCCCATTGCTCAAACTGGGCTGCGGTCATCACATTTTTGAGCTCCTTATCTTGTCCCTGCCGCAGGGTCATCATGGTTTCCCGCAGGGCCGGCCAATCTCCTTCCGGGTTGCTGTCACGTGCCTCTTTCATTTTGTTGGCGTATTTGAGGTTGATTTCTCCCACCTTCTCCGATTGTTTGGTCGAAAGAGCCAGTTTTTCGGTCATCTCCGTGGTTTGTTGCCGGGCTCTTTCGGCGGGATCGCTGTTCCACTGACCACGCTGTGCACTGACAAAATTGACCGACAAGAGGAACAACACGGCCAGAATCAAAGCTTTAGAGTTGATTTTCATGCGTAAATGATTGAAGTGGTGAAGCCGTTTTCGGTAGTTCGTCGGAGTAAAAATACTGTTTTCGATACTGGCTCTAAACGGATCAGGTTAAACAAGGCAAAACTCCATGGTGTCCAGACCTGATGAATTTCCTGGTTTTAGACTGTTAAATGCAAAAAAGGTTCAATGGGTTTATCAAACAAAAAGATTATCAATGAATAATGAGTAAAAATCAATGAAAACAAACCAACAGAAATTTTGCAAAATCGGAACCCGCTACTTTCCCTTAAGCTGCCCGGCGGAAATTATTGCAGAGCGGCCAGCGTCAGCCGGACCATCTCCCCTATCTGGGAAGGTTCGAGCCAGCGGGTGACGATCAGCAGGTCATTTTCCTGATCTACTACAATGAAGTTGCCTCCAAAACCGGCAGCGTAAAAAATCTTTTCCGAAACACCTTCCCAATGACGGTCACCTTTTGCATTGATCCACCACATAAAACCGTAATTGGGGTTTGGCAATGATGGTAAAGTAGCCTGCCTGATCCACTCCGTATCGATTAATTGTTGCCCGTCCCAATGCCCGTTTCTCAGAAATAGCAACCCAAAGCGGGCCTGGTCTTCCGTGTTGATAAACATTCCGCCCCCCGAGTGACCTCCACCACTGACCGATTGCATCCTCAGTCCATCTACGTCAACCCAGGAGTTGTCGTAGCCATACCAACGCCAGGTGGTCGAGGCCCCA
>JBFIJS010000179.1:0-7515 GCA_041600595.1 Saprospiraceae bacterium
CTGGAGGTAGAAGTAACCGGTCCTGCCCGCGACCTGCATTCCGGGGTGTATGGCGGTGGCGTAGCGAACCCGATCAACGTTTTGTCGGATATGATCTCCAAATTGATCGACCGCCGCGGCAAAATAACCATCCCCGGATTTTACGATGATGTCCAGAAGGTAAGTAAAAAAGAACGGGAAGCCATGAATAAGGCACCTTTCGATTTAGAGGAGTACAAAAAATACCTGGAAATAGAAGAGGTGCAGGGCGAGAACGGCTACACCACGCTGGAGCGCACTTCTATCCGTCCATCTCTCGATTGCAATGGTATTTGGGGCGGCTACACCGGCGAGGGCTCCAAAACGGTATTGCCAGCGAAAGCATCGGCAAAAATATCCATGCGGTTGGTCCCATTCCAGACCCCGGAAAAGGTGTACGACCTGTTTGAAGACTACTTCAAATCACTGGCTCCGCCATCCGTAAAAGTGAAAGTAACCCGGATGCACGGTGGGACACCGAGTGTGACGCCAACCGATACGCCCGAATATCAGGCCGCCCATTTGGCCATGAAAAAAACGTTCAAAAAGGATCCGATCCCCAAAAGGGAAGGAGGTTACATTCCCATCGGACACCTCTTCAAAGACGTCCTGAACGTGGATTCAATTCTCATGGGGTTTGGCCTCAACAGCGACGCCATCCACTCCCCCAACGAGCACTATGGATTGTTTAATTTCTATAAAGGAATTGAAACCATCCCATATTATTACGAGAACTATGTGGCTTTGAAAAAATAAAAGCACGGGGCGGTGTATACCCGGTGCTTTGCCATCCTCAGAGGGTTTTAAAAAGGCGCATATCGTCGATTTAAAATCTTCTGAGGATTAGGCCACATGAGGTCAGTCGTGGCGGGCAATCTGTCCTTAATTCATTGCGCTCACGTAGTACATTTCCACCTCACCGACATTCTTTGCCGGCACCTTGCCCCGGTATTCGCAGGCAAAGTTGTTTTTCACCCGCTGGAAAGTCGAATCCGAAATATTTACCCTGCCGACTTCACAGCTGGTTTCCATCCGGGCGGCGACATTCACCGTATCGCCCCAAATATCATAAGCGAATTTTTTTGACCCGACGACACCGGCGACCAACGGACCGGTATGAATGCCGATTCGGGCTTCAAAGATGGGTTCCTTTCGGTTAGCCTTCTCATTGTTCCATTGGTTGAGGAAGGCCTGAATTTCCAGCGCTGCTTTGATTACCTGGATCGGATGAGTGCTGTCCTCGCTCGGAAGACCACCGGCACACATATAGGCATCGCCAATGGTCTTTATTTTTTCCAAACCAAACTTACCGATGATGCCATCAAAGTTTTTAAAGGCAAAGTCAAGGTCGGCCACCAATTGGCCCGGGGTCAGTTCTTTGGAAATTTTGCTAAAACCTTTAAAGTCAACAAACATGACCGTTGCATTTTCGAAATGCTGCGTTTCAGCTCCTCCGTTTAATTTTAATTCTTCGGCCACCGCCTTCGGCAAAATGTTCAGCAGCAACTCCTCCGAACGTTCCCTTTCCTGTTGAATGATCCGGTTCTTTTCTGCCAGCATCAGGTTATGGCCTTTCGCTACATGATAGCGGTGAAACAAGCCGGCTGCCGCCACGATGAATATCCCAGCCAACGCCAGCAAAAGGTTACGCTGACTTTTCTGCAGTTCCAGTTCCGCCATTTGTTCCCGCAGAGCCAGTTCCTGTTGTTCCACCTGCATTTCTTTTTTGGCCAATTCCAGGGAATCCAATATGTTGATGAAGGTCAAAGAATCGAGCAGCCGTTCCTGTTCGGAGAAAAGCAGTTCCTGTTGCATTTGCTCTTTGGACATATCGACAATGGCCAGTTCTTTCATTTCCAGCAAGTTGACGAGCTTTTCCTGCTGCGCCCGCATGGATGCCTGTTCTTCTGACAGTTCGGCGAGTTCATCGGCCAGGCTATTCTTCTCGGCTGCCAGGTTTTGCTTTTCGGCCTGTACCTGCCGGTACTCCTGCAGGGCTCTTTTTCGTCTGCTGTTAAATAGCCCGGTCCTGGTATCCTCTTCCGGGGGTGGCGGATTTTTGCCTTGTAAAACCGCCAGGGCATAGGCAGCTCTTCTGACATCGTCGGGCTTATTCAATGATTCTGCAATGGATTTCATATTGACCAGATTATCCATCCGTTCTTCATCGCTGGTGGAAAATTCATTGCTTTCCTCGAAACTTTTATAGGCCCGGTTTAGGAGTAACCGTTTTCCATCGGCCGACTGCCTGATAGACTTGCCTCGCCGGTTGAGAGCTGCGGCTATAAGGCTTTTATTCCCCTGTTTTTTCGCTTCTGCCAATGCACTTTCAGCCCGCGTCAACGCCAAATCCGGCCGTCCTTCATCCATGTAAAGATCGGACAGCCCGATGGCGTTCCGGATGAAATCAATGCCCGACTGCTGATTAAGTGTTGCTTCAAGCTCATTGATTTTCTCTTTTTGGGAAAAACAGACGGACACGCAGCTTAGCAGTAAAAAAATAGTTAGACGAAACTTCATTTGGATTATTTTTTCGGGTTGTAAATATTCATTCCCGGTTCACTAAAAGCTCATTTGACAAGTTTTAACGGCCACAGAAATAACTCAAAACGGACCGGGAGAAACAATGTTCTCAAAAAAAATATTTGACATTAAAGTAAAACATCATTCATTAAACACTCCTAATCAATTTTATACATAACTCCCTTGAATTTACTTGATTCTAAGCCACATACAAGCTTTTATAAGTGTAACACTTTACAGAACTTAGCAAAAATTTCACCCTCTTTTTTACCCCCTTGATCCAAATCTCCCATCCCTTTAGTCGGTTATAAATTAAGTCATTTCAAAAGCCAAATGCGGGCATTGCTTGGATAGGTTTTTGTCTGTTGACAATGATTGGCCCGTTTTACAACCTGCACAAAAATAATTGACATTCCCATCCTGTACAAATTGAAAGACGAGAGTAACCTCTTGGAAAAACACACAACGTCGATAAACTAAAATGTTTATCCGAAGGGTAACTGAATTTTTTGAACTGTTATAATGCCATGATGATCATCAAAACCCAAACGTACTTTTATTTTTACAGAGAAAAAGCGAAAAAGGCATTTTGCCTTTTATTTCTAATCTCCTTGTCAATCTGCTCCAATATCTCGGCTCAATGTCCAATGACTTGCAACAACGGAGTCCAGGCCTCTCTCAATGAGGACTGCCTGAATGAGATTACATGGGATGCACTGTTGGAAGGTACACCCCCACCCGCTTGCATCGACGACTTTTCAGTGACGATACTGGGGCCAAACGGTATAGCGCTGCCAAGCAGCCCTTTTGTCACCGAAAATGAGATCAATAAAACCCTGGTGGGCAAACTGACCCACCTGCCATCCGGTCAAAGTTGCCAAACCAACATCCTGGTTCAGGATAAACTGGCGCCACAAATATTTTGCGTTGATACCCTTGTGAGCTGTTTCCACGACACAACTCCTGCCATTTTAGGATATCCGGAATATTACGACAACTGTACATTCGAAGTGACGGTTAATCATTTCGACCAAAATACCACTTACAACTGTACCGCCAGTGACACCATCCTGTTGATCAACCGCCAATGGACGGCGACCGACAGCAGCGGGAACACAGCCCATTGCTGGCAAAAAATTTACGTTGAACGACCCGAGCTGGACAGCCTGGATTTCCCGGTCAGCCTGGATAATATCAGTGCACCACCCCTGTATTGCACCTCGGCCCAAACCGACCCATCCTACACAGGCATTCCCAACTTTGA
This sequence comes from Saprospiraceae bacterium, assembly GCA_041600595.1. Classification (GTDB taxonomy): domain Bacteria; phylum Bacteroidota; class Bacteroidia; order Chitinophagales; family Saprospiraceae; genus UBA6168. The sequence continues at coordinate 3,806 of JBFIJS010000179.1, forward strand.
CAGTCTCCGCATCGACAGCATCAGTGCCTTCTACGTTGATTATGAAGAAGTTACAGTTCCGATTTGTGACGGCAGTTATACCATATTCAGGGAATGGACGGTTTACGATGGCTGCCGGGCCACGTCCCGAACGGAAGAGCAAACGATCAACGTTATGGATACTCTGGCCCCAAGTCTGGTTTGCCCGATCGATTTCTCCGTAACGGTAGCCAACAATGAATGCTATGCCACGGTCAATTTGCCCCAACCGGCCACGCTTGACTCCTGTTCCTCCGACATTACCCTCTCCCTGGAAGGAGACTTTGGCCTGATCAACGGCATGACCATCAGTAATCTGGCCATGGGCGAATATCCAACTATTTGCCACGCTACAGATGATTGTGGTAATGTATCTTCCTGCCATTTCAACATCACTGTGATAGACAATATTCCGCCGGTGGCAGTTTCCGTCAGTAACCCCATTATTTCGCTGCTGCCACAGGGCGTGACGTATTTGCCCGCAGCTTCTTTTAATGGAGGCAGCTGGGATAATTGCGATGATTTAATTTTCAAGGTAAAAAGGGTTGAACCAACGGATTGTGCGGGCAATACCTCAACCGACTTTGCCGACCAGGTGCCCTTCTACTGCTGCGATTACGGCACCCAGGTAGAAATTTCCCTGCGGGTAACCGACCTGTCAGGCAACTCCAGTACGGTGAACACTTTTGTGCAGGTTACAGACAACATCGCCCCGACCATGATTTGCCCGGCGAAACTGACGCTGGACTGCGGGGAAGATTATACCGATGTCACGGTGACCGGAGAGCCGGAGGTAACTGAAAATTGCAGCGGATTCGATGTCTCTTTTGCGGATACCGTCGACTTAAACATTTGCGGGGAAGGAACCATCGTTCGTCATTGGAAAGTGACTGATATTACCGGCAAAAAGGCCAACTGTACCCAGGAAATTCAAATTGAAAATGCCACGCCATTTTACATCAATCCCACCAATTTTAATGACCCTAATGACCATGTGATCTGGCCCAAAAATTATCTGTCCACCTCCTGCGGCGACGGGCTGCTGCCTCATCAATTGCCCGCTGAGTTTGCTTTTCCGCAAATTCTGTCCGACAGCGCCTGCCAAATGATCGCTATCAATTATTCCGATACCTGGCTATCCCAACCGAACAATGCCTGTATTGAAATTTTGCGAAGCTGGACCATCGTTGATTGGTGCCAGTTCAACCCGGCAACTTTTGCGGGAAGCTGGCAATACGGACAGGTGATCCGCATTCAAAGCTCTGAACACCCGGAAATTGTTTCTGCTTGCGAATACACCGAATTTTGTAGCTATGACTCAGATTGTCAGAGGGGCAGCATCCAATACACCCTCCAGGCTATTGATGATTGCAACGAACCGCACGAACTGAAATACAATTACAGCATCGACTTCTCCGACGATGGCAGCATGGACCTCACAGGTACCGGCGCCACCGTTGATGCAGACGTACCCATGGGAATGCACCGGATCTATTGGGAAGTTACAGACGGATGCGCCAATAAAACGGCTTGCGATTACTTGTTTTCGGTCGTTGATTGCCAAAAGCCAACAGCTGTCTGTCAGGCTCCTTACCTTGAAATTACGGATACTTCCAATTTAGCGGTTACCCTCCTGGCCATCGATTTGGACGGAGGTAGCTCTGACAACTGTTCCCCTGACGATGCCCTGCACTTTTCATTCTCGACGGACACCGCCGACACCCTGCGGGTGTTCGAATGTCCACACATAGGCTTTAATGACCTCGAATTATGGGTGACGGACAAAACGGGCAATCAGGGTTTTTGTCAGGTAAAAGTAGAAGTACAGGCATTCAACAGCACCTGCTCAGACAACGCCATCGTGAGCGGACAGATAGCCCTGGAAAATGGCGACTACGTACTTGGCGTGCAGGTTTCGCTCAACAGTCTGACGCCTTTTGATTCGGTAATAACCGGTGCAAATGGCGCATATCTGTTTGATAATGTGCCGGTTGAAGAGGATTACACCATTACGCCGTATAAAAACTCCAATCCTTTAAACGGGGTTACCACCTTCGATCTGGTATTGATCAGCCGCCATGTTTTAGGCACTTCGCTTTTCACTTCTCCCTATAAAATTATTGCTGCGGATGCCAATCGCTCGGGCACGGTGACTACTTTCGATATCGTGGTGCTGAGGAAGCTGATCCTGAATATTTCTAGCACTTTTCCCAATAATAATTCCTGGCGGTTTATCGACAAAAATTACCAGTTTGTGAACTCTGCCAACCCGCTGAACGAGGCTTTCCCCGAAATCGTGAACATCAACAACCTGGCCGGTGACTGGAAAGCTGATTTTGTGGCCATTAAGGTGGGGGATGTAAATGATTCAGCCAACGTGGAGGAGTAAACCTTCCGCCCGCTGCAGATTTTTTTCTTTGAAAAAAACGGACTGTCTGCTACTTGCAGGCCCCAAGCCATTCCGGAAGTTTCACCGGAACGGCTTGGGGCCCAAACGGTAAGGTGAAGCTGATCTCACCCTGCTCCGCTCCGGCTTAGCCTTTTGTAATAGTTGCCAAACATATGGAGGCGTATTCTCCGTTTTTTCCTGTCTGTCAAGTTCGGATGTGCTTGCTCCCAATTGGCTGCTCGTAATCACCCCCTAGTTTCATGCGCTTTACGAAAATTTAATCTGCTGTTTCACCTATCAATTCCTATTTTCGCCGGCATCACCAAACTGTAGCCTAATGAAAAAACTGTTCGTTACTACTTTATTCACCTTGTTAGCTTTTTCAACGATGATCGCTCAAAACCCTACCACTGAATTCGACTGGCAAGGCCACCGGGGAGCCCGGGGTCTGAAACCTGAAAACACCATACCTGCTTTTTTGGAAGCATTGAAATACCCGATCAAGACCCTGGAACTGGATGTCGCTGTTTCCAAAGATCAACAATTAATTATCAGCCACGAGCCCTGGATGTCACATCATATCTGCTCTCGTCCCGATGGTAGTCCTGTCACAGAAGAAGAGGCTATGACACTGAAAATCATGGACTTAACCTATCCGGAAATAAAAGAATATGATTGTGGAAGCAGGGGAAATGAGCGTTTTCCCCAACAGGAAAAAATGGCGGTTTACAAACCTTCGCTGAGCGATATGGTGCGCGAGGTGAAGCAGTACTGCTTTATGAGAAAGATGGAAATGCCCCATTTCAATATTGAAATAAAAAGCCACCCTGACGGGGATGGGTCGTACACTCCTACCCCACCGGTTTTCGCAAAAATTGTCCTGGATGAGATCACTAAACTGGGCATCAAAGACCAGACCTGCGTGCAGTCTTTCGACGTTCGCCCCTTACAGGAGCTGCGAAAAACCGCACCGGAAGTGACACTGGCTTTGCTGGTGGAGAATGAGGATAGTTTTCAGGAAAACCTGGACCGGCTGGGTTTCAAACCTGACATTTACAGCTGCTATTATAAATTGCTGAAGAAGAAACATATCAAGAAGCTGCATAAACAAGGCATCCGGGTGATTCCCTGGACGGTTAACACAGTAAAAAGTATGAAAAAACTCCGGCGAAAAGGGGTAGATGGAATCATCACGGATTATCCGAACTTGATAGCTGAGGTGGAAAATTAATACAGCCTGTAAAAGTTTTATAACTCATGTTACGCAAGAAATGCGGAGCAGCATAGACCTCGCCTTTTGAAA
>JBFIJS010000180.1:0-7499 GCA_041600595.1 Saprospiraceae bacterium
CCTGCAATTGGGCCAGAGCATTCACTTCGCTTTGAGGCTTGAGACTGCTCGGCCCAAAGGGGTTTTAAGGGGCACACGAGGGAGTTGCAAAAAGATCGGCTTTTCCTGCCCCGCATTTCATAATTAACTTCTGTTACACAGTATTGAATCTAATTCCATAAAAATCAGTTATATCAATCAAATCAATCTTATCCGACTTCCTATCTTTGCGCCTTTTTAAAATATTGCAAAAATGACCACATCCCTTAATTGGCTGAAACAATACATTGATATCCATCTTTCTCCCGCCGAAACGGGCGACCTGCTGACGAGCCTGGGCCTCGAAGTGGAAGGCATGGAAGAAATCGAAACGATCAAAGGAGGCCTCGAAGGCATCGTGGTCGGGCACGTGAAAGAATGCGCCAAACACCCCAATGCCGACAAGCTCAGCCTCACCAAAGTGGATGTCGGTGGCGATGAGTTATTGCAAATCGTTTGCGGAGCGCCCAACGTGGCCGCCGGCCAAAAAGTTATGGTGGCTACCATTGGTACGAAACTGTACCCATCCGAAGGAGAACCATTTACCATCAAAAAAGGAAAGATACGTGGTGAAGTGTCGGAAGGAATGATCTGTGCCGAGGACGAACTGGGCATTGGCAACGACCACAGCGGCATCATTGTGTTGCCGGAAGCAACTCCAATCGGCACGACTGGCCGTGATTTTTATAAAGTGGAAAACGATGTAGTGTACGAAATCGGCCTGACGCCCAACCGGTCGGATGCGACCTGCCACCTTGGCGTCGCCAAAGACCTGGCCGCTGCGCTGAAGATTCAGCACGGAGCAAGCGGCGAGGTAAAAATGCCGGTTGCGGAGCTGCCATCTTTCTCCGGCACCGGCGGAATGCCCGTGGAGGTGGTGGTGGAAAACACAGAAGCCTGTCCCAGGTACGCTGGTATTTCCATCAAAGGAGTGACCATCGGCGAATCGCCAGATTGGTTGAAAAATCGGTTATTGTCAATTGGCGTCAGGCCAATCAGCAATATTGTGGACATCACCAATTTCATTTTGCACGAATTGGGTCAGCCACTCCACGCCTTCGACCTGGACGAAATTGCCGGTCGGAAAATCATAGTCAAAACTTTGCCGGAAGGCACCAAATTCCTTTCCCTGGACGAACAGGACCGCACCCTGAGCGCAGAAGACCTGATGATTTGTGATGGCGATGCAAAAGGAATGTGTATCGGTGGGGTCTTCGGAGGACTGACTTCCGGAGTGAAGGATTCTACAAAAAACATCTTCCTGGAAAGCGCTCATTTCAATGCGAAATGGATTCGCCGGAGCAGCACCCGCCACGACCTGCGCACCGATGCGGCGAAAGTGTTTGAAAAAGGTAGCGACCCCAATGTTTGTGTTTATGCGCTCAAGCGGGCCGCCGCGATGATTGTGGAACTGGCCGGTGGAGAGATTGCCTCCGAAGTGGTCGATATCTACCCCAACCCGATTGAGCCGGTGAGGATAGAAGTGGCCTATGACTACGTCAACCGACTCATCGGAGCGGATATTTCCCCGAAAGAAATCAATGCCATTTTACAGGCACTTGGCATGGAGGTCGTTGCTGCGAATGACCAAAGTTTTACGGTTGCCGTACCGACCAACAAGGCCGATGTCACCCGGCCTGCCGACGTTGTGGAAGAAGTGCTGCGGGTCTATGGTCTCGATAATGTACCGGTACCCAATCAAATGCGCAGCAGCATGATCGAGCGGGAAACGCCCGATCCCAATGAGATCAGAAGTGCTGTCGGCGACTACCTGGCAGCCAATGGTTTTAACGAAACCATGGCACTAAGTCTTTCTGAATCAAGATATTATAAAGAGCTGATGCCGCTGGATGAAAGCGAATTGGTTTGGGTTAATAATACCTCGAATGTGCACCTGGACATTATGCGCCCCAGCATGCTGTTCAGTGGACTGGAAGCGGTACTGCACAATCAAAACCGCCAGCAAGGTGATCTGAAACTGTTTGAGTTTGGAAAAACCTACCGGCGTCAACAACCGGCGCCGGAAGGGGAGCCGGCAGATGTGACAAAGTTGTTTGCAGAACAACAGCACCTGACTTTGTTCCTGACCGGCCAACGGTGGGCGGAGAGCTGGCGAAATCCCGGCAAACCGGAAGCTGACTACTTCACCCTGAAAGCTTTTGTCGATAATGTACTGGCCCGTTTGGGCTTGTCCGGCTACCAGCAAACAGCGGAGCAGGAAAGCCCGTTTGCCTACTGCATGAACTACCATCGCGGGCCCAAATCTTTGGTTAAATTTGGTAAAGTAGCTCCCGGAATCTGTAAGAAAATGGGGATCAAGAGCGCAGTCTTTTATGCTGATTTTGACTGGGATGCCCTCCTGAAAGCAGCCAAAAAGAACAGCATCAGCATGACGGAACTGAACCGCTTCCCGACCGTGCGCCGGGACCTGGCCCTGGTCATTGGAAATTCCGTTAAATTTGCCGACCTTGCAGCACTTGCCGGAAAAGTTGGTAAGAAGCTGATAAAAGATATAAATTTGTTCGACGTTTATGAAGACGAAGAAAGGCTGGGAGCCGGCAAGAAGTCGTATGCCATCAGCTTTACTTTCGAAAATGCAGAACGTACGCTGAACGATAAAGAGGTGGATAAAGTGATGAATGAATTGATACAATCCTACGAAACGAAAATGGGAGCCGTGATCCGGCGTTGACAGTCCGAAACTGAACGCACTTAATAGCTGGCCCGTTATTTCCCGTTTTCAAAGGAGAAGAATAGCATACAGAAGTCTTTGGGGGGTGAAACATTCGTTGCAAATGTCAGCACAAAAGTTTTTTCCAATTCGACGGTTCTCTTTTTCTAAAGCAAGAAACAACGCCAACCCAAATGACTGGACAAGTAAAAAATATTGAAAATAAAATAGTACAGCTGGTCGGGGAGTTAAAAACCCTTCGCAATGAAAACGCTGTGCTGTTGGATGAAAATAAAAAATTGAAAGCCGAATTAGCCGGTCAATCGGACCGCATCGGCGATTTGACAGAAAGATTATCTAAAACGCAGCAGGCATTGGCCAGGCAGCGTGGGGACAACGACCCGGAAAGTTCCCAGGAATTAAGAAAGCAGATCGATCAATACATAGCAGAAATTGACAAATGTATTGCGTGGCTACAAAATGTTTAATATTGAAATTAAAATGAATATAAAAATGCACACCTCATCAAATGACGGGTGTTTTTAATCTTCATTTTTATTTTGATTTCTCAGGATATGGACGAAAAAGACAGTTTGCAATTGACCGTTACAATCGCAGGGAGACCATATCCTCTGAAGATAAAAGTAAATGACGAGCCCGTCATTCGGAGAATCGTCAAAGAAGTCAATGAAAAAGTAAATAAATTTCAATTGACCTATCCCAACCGTGAAAAACAAGACTGCCTCGCAATGGCACTCCTGGCATATGCGGTTGATCTTCATAAAGCATCTTCCAGCCCTTCGCCAGCTTCCCCTTCCTCTACCGAACTTTCCGATACCTTGGCCCACCTGGAGGCAATCCTCGATGAGGCCCTCTCCTGAACCTTTGCTGCTATTTATTATTTTTGGTGAGCACGGCTAAATGGCTGACCGGTTTTTCGATAAAAATACTCGAACCGTTTAATCTGCTAACCAACCAATTTAATTAAGTGATATGGAAATAGGAATCATGGCCATCGCCGGCCTTGTCATCGGCGCATTGATCGGCTTCTTCATAGGGCAGGCAGCACTGGGTAAAAAACGTCAGGCTCTGATTGACGAAATGAACGCCAAAGCTGATGAGGAAATCAAAAAAGCCCAATCAACGGCCAAAAGCATTATTGAAAAGGCGGAAGCCAAAAACGAAAACATCAAGCAGCGGAAGATTCAGGAAGCGAGGGAGAAATTCAACAGCCTGAAGGCTAAATTCGAAACGGAAAAAGCAGAGCGGCTGGTAGCCGTGAAAGACCGGGAGTTTGAGGTGAAAGGCATGGAAAAGGATTTGCAATCCATGCAGGATAAATTGAAAAATGAGTCGAAACTACTCGACGACCGCAGCGCCGACCTCGATCAGCGGGAAGCGGAGATCAAAGGTATCCGCGAAAACCTCGACAAACAACTCAAAGTGGTGCAGCGCAAAAGGGAAGAACTCGATGCTGCCAACGAAGAACGCATCAAGGCACTGGAAAATATTTCCAAACTAACGGAAGCGGAAGCCAAAGAACAACTGTTACTGGCCATCAAGCAAAAAGCCGAAACCGAGGCCATGGCGCTGATCAAAGACACCGTCACCCAGGCCAAGGCTGAAGCCAATAAGGAATCCAAGAAGATCATCATCCAGACGATTCAGCGGATGGCTTCGGAATACACCATCGAAAATACCGTCTCTGTGTTCCAATTGGACAGCGACGACATGAAAGGCCAGATTATTGGCCGGGAAGGCCGGAACATCCGGGCTCTGGAAGCAGCCACCGGTGCTGAAATCGTGGTGGACGACACCCCGGAGGCCATCGTTATTTCCAGCTTCGATCCCATCCGACGGGAAGTCGCTCGTCTGGCATTGAAAAAACTGGTAGCCGACGGCCGGATTCACCCGGCCCGTATTGAGGAAGTTGTGGCCAAAACCAGAAAACAACTCGATGAGCAAATCATCGAAATCGGAGAACGTACCGTTATCGAACTCAATATCCACGGCCTGAATGCCTACCTGGTGAAAATGGTAGGCCGCATGCGTTTCCGATCGTCCTACGGACAAAACCTGCTTAAGCACTCCATCGAAACGGCCAACCTTTGTGCGATCATGGCTGCCGAACTTGGCCTGAGTCCAAAACAAGCCAAACTGGCAAAACGGGCCGGCCTTCTGCACGACGTTGGTAAGGTTGCCGAAGAAGAAACGGAATTGTCTCACGCCATCCTCGGGATGCAGATCTGTGAAAAGCACGGAGAGAACAGTACCATTTGCAACGCCGTCGGTGCACACCACGATGAGATCGAAATGACCAATATCATCTCGCCACTGGTGCAGGCTTGCGATGCCATTTCCGGTGCCCGTCCGGGTGCCCGCCGGGAAATCCTCGAAAGCTACCTCAAGCGGATCGGCGAACTGGAAGAAGTGGCCATGAGCCACGACGGTGTGACCAAAGCGTATGCCATGCAAGCCGGTCGTGAACTGCGGGTGATCGTCGAATCGGAAAAAGTCAGTGATCAGTACGCCGATGACCTTGCCTTCATGATTTCGCAAAAAATACAGGAAGAAATGCAATACCCCGGTCAGATCAAAGTGACCGTGATCCGGGAAAAACGGGCTGTACAGTTTGCCCGTTGATATCGTGTTTTTTTCCGGTTAATCAACGCCGGCAGGGTCTCTGAACTCTGCCGGCGTTTTTTTGTTAGGTCTGGATTCTGTTCCGTAACTGCAGGGGGCGATAGTCTGGCGTAAAAACAAAAAGGTGAGAGGAATGAGTACCTGTTCTCTGTTTTCATCGTCTAAAATTATTGTTTCCTACTTTTGCAACTTTTTGTATTGAACCTTTTTAAGCAGATCCTGAATTCTATTTTTAACTAACTCAAATTGCGATAAACACAAGATCATTTTCCTGTTGAATAAAGTGACGCTGCAAAAAAGCCGTTCCCCGGTTGCAGCTATCTCTGTTTCGGAAAAAAATACAATGGCTGGAGAGCCCGGACAGCAGAGGAATCTGACGAGCAGATACCTGTCGCAATTTGAAATAACTACTTTATTATGAAGCCATTGATCCATGTTACCGATCCGGTTTTCGAACAAAAAAACTATTCTTCTCTCGACCGTTTTTTTCTGAAATACATCAAAGATGAACGCGACCTGCCTTTCGCCTATCTGATCCTGAAAATCATGTTTACCGTCATACCCGCCGCCATCATCCTGTTTTTCGTGGAAGGTGTGGTTTGGTGGGGAATTGCCGGTCTGTTCCTTTTTCTGCAGCTGTATTTCATGGGGCCGTTCATCCTCATGCTCCATAATACCAGTCACAATACTTTTTTCAAACCTCAGTATAAAATCGGTAACCGCTTCATTCCGTGGGGTTTGTGTCCGTTTATGGGGCAGTCGCCGGACACCTACTTCAGCCACCACATCGGCATGCACCACGCCGAGAACAACATGGAGCACGACGATAGCTCAACCCTGCCTTACCAGCGCGACAGTTTTACTGATTTTATGAAATATTACTTCAGCTTCTTTTTTGCCGGCATTTTTAATTTGGTGAAGTATTTCCGTTTTCGGGAAAAGCCACAGTTTGTGAGAAAGGCATTGATCGGAGAGATAGCGTTTTTCGTTGTGGCGGCAGTCCTCGCCTATTTCGACTGGCAATCGACTCTCGTGGTCTTTATTTTCCCCCTGGCCCTGGTGCGATTTCTGATGATGTCGGGCAACTGGGCGCAACATGCATTCGTCGATCCCGAGGCTCCCTCCGACAACTACAAGAACAGTATTACCTGTATCAATGTGGCTTACAACCGCCGTTGCTTCAACGACGGCTACCACATCGGTCATCACCTTCGCCCACGACTGCACTGGACGGAAATGCCCGCTGATTTTGTGAAAAATGCCAGGAAGTACGCAGAAAACCGGGCCCTGGTCTTCGAAGGGGTTGATTACCACATGATCTGGGCCATGCTCATGTTCAAGCGTTATGATGCACTGGCCTCCCGGGTAGTCAATATTGATGGTATGTTCCGTTCGAAAGAAGAGATCAAGGAAGTGATCAGGACCAGAGTCCAGAAGTTTTAAGAGAAAAAAAAAAGGGCGGCACCTGCAGAGAAGTGTCGCCCTTTTTTTTGGAAAATGTCCGGTTTACCTTTTCACCTCCAACAACTCTACGTCAAATATCAGGGTCGCACCCGGGCCAATTTTCGGGCCTGATCCGCGGTTGCCGTAAGCCAATTCAGCGGGGATGTAAAACTGGTACTTAGCTCCTGTTTTCATCAATTGCAGACCCTCGGTCCAGCCTTTAATCACGCCATCCAGGGGAAATTCGGCAGGCGTACCCCTGGCGATCGAACTGTCAAAGATCGTCCCGTCGATCAGACGCCCTTCGTAATGAACGGACACCTTATCCGTTACCTTAGGGGAAACGCCCGTGCCGGCTTTCAACACCTTGTAATGCAAACCGCTGGGAGTAGATTTTACACCATCTTCTCTGGCTTTTTCCTCCATGAAAGCTTTGCCTTCGGCTAAGTTTTCCTCGGCGGCAATGGCATTTTTTTCATCCTGTGCCTTTTCCATTACAGCCCGGAAGCGTTGCAGCAGCGAACGGATGGTCAGGTCGTCCAGTTTGCCACCACCTTCCTGCAGGTTATCCACAATACCCTGGGCGAGCATTTCGTCCTTCAACTCCATTCCCATAGAGCTCAGTTGGTAATAATAACTGCTGCCAATTGCGTAGGAAAGAGAATCCAGCAGGGGCCCGGTCACGACTCCGTCGGGAGTCTCCTCTTGTTTGATGCGGTATTGC
>JBFIJS010000181.1:0-7462 GCA_041600595.1 Saprospiraceae bacterium
CGGAAAACATCACCTTCCGGGGCCAGATAGAGGCACCCGGTGGCGGTTCGGTTTCTCTGACGATTGACGAAGAACTCATCCGGGGTTTTGTTAAAAAGGACGGAGAGATGTACTACATCGAACCAGTATGGTATTTCATAGAGGGGCAGGCCAAGGACCTGTTTGTGGTGTATCCTGTTTCTCAGGTACAGCCCCGTCCCGATGCCAAATGTGGCTACAGTGAGTTGTTGAACAAAACACAAGAATACCTTGGCGATGACCACGACCATCACCACGAAGCAGGGGCTATGGAAAAATCAGCCGCCTGTAAAGAGGTGGAAATCGCCATCGCCTCCGACTGGCTCATGTTTCAGCATTTCGGATCGGCCGGCGCCGTGGAAGGATTCGAAACGGGAGTACTGGCCGATGTACAAACGAACTACGATGACGAATTCAACGACGAGTTGTTTTTCTATATAGTTGAATTTTTTACAGTTACCAGTTCCGGTGGTGACCCCTGGACCCCCTCTACCAACGCAGGAACTCTGCTAAATGACTTCACAAACTGGGGTCCTGGCGGTTTTGGTGCCACCCACGATGTGGCAGGTTTATGGACCGACCGAAACTTTAACGGGGGTACGATCGGAATTGCCTGGCTCAACGGTATTTGCAACAGCCAGCGCTATCATTGTTTGCAAAATTTTTCCGGAAACGGAAACTTATTGAGAGTACTGTGGGCCCACGAACTTGGGCATAATTTCAGTGCGACCCACGATCCCGGAGGCAGCCCGACCATTATGGCTCCGGCCGTCAACAACACCAACAACTGGTCCGGTCAATCCATCAACCAACTCAACGCCTACATTCCAACCAGATCATGCCTGACGGCCTGTGGCGGAGCTCTTCCACCGCTCCCGGCTTTTTCAGCCAACCCGACCGAAGGCTGTGCACCACTTTCTGTGCAGTTTACTGACCAAAGCCAGTTTGGACCAACGAGCTGGAACTGGACTTTCCCCGGCGGAACACCATCTACCTCTACCCAGCCGAATCCATTGGTCGTTTACAGCGATCCCGGCGTGTTTTCGGTAACGCTGGAAGTATCCAATTCAGCGGGCAGCAACATTCTTACCCAGAATGCACTCATCACGGTAGACGACACACCAACCCCGGGCTTCCTTTTTAACCAGGTCGGAACCCTTGTTATTTTTACCAACACATCTGTTGGTGCCAACAATTACCTCTGGGACTTTGGCGATGGCAATACCTCCACCGACACCGACCCCGTGCATACTTATGCCGTTGAAGGGTATTACGATGTTACCCTGACCGCCTTCAATGACTGTGGCTCGGAAAGTATGTTTATGAACGTGCCGGTCTTCACACCACCGACAGCTGATTTTGTAGGAGACCCCTCTTCCGGTTGCGCTCCTTTGAGCGTATCCTTCACCAGTCTGAGTTCTTCCAATTCTCAGTCCTGGCTGTGGCAAACACCCGGCGGCTCCCCCTCCACCTCCAATCAGCAGAACGTCGTGGTCAATTACGCCTCGCCCGGCAACTACGATGTATCTCTGACGGTAACAAACCCTGCCGGAAATGACACCTACTCGGTAGATGATTACATTTTCGTAGCTACCACGCCGACCGCTGCGTTTTCTTCTTCGGTCAATGGTAACACCGTCACCTTCACCGACCTATCCGACAACTCTGCCGGCATTGGTAGTTTGTCCTATTTATGGGAATTCGGCGACGGCAACAGCTCGATGGAACAAAACCCCGTACACACCTATTCGACCAACGGCACCTTCGACGTTATCCTGTCTGTAACCAATGACTGTGGCATTTCTACAGTGACCCAGCAGGTGACCATTTTATTACCGCCGGTTGCTGCGTTTTCGGCTCCGGTAACCAATGGTTGTGCTCCATTTACCGTGACGTTCAACAATGAATCGTCTGGCAATGCAACGGCCTTTGAGTGGTCGTTTCCGGGAGGAAACCCCTCTTCTTCAATCGATGAAGACCCGACCGTCACTTATGTTGACCCGGGGTCATACGATGTGACATTGGTAGCCTTCAACAGTGCCGGTTCGGATACTGTTACCCTGACGGACTACATCACGGTTGCACCTCCTGCGACAGCCGGATTCACCAGTGTAACCAACGGTCTGACGACTATTTTCTCCAATACTTCTTCCAATGCCACCAGCTATAGCTGGGATTTCGGAGATAATACTTCCAGCACAGAGACCAACCCGACTCATACTTATGCTGACGACGGAACCTATACGGTTGTGCTGACTGCGACCAATGATTGTAGCTCGGACACCATTTCCCAGACAGTTGTAATCGTCACTGCCCCAACTGCTGGTTTTTCGGCCAATACCACCTCCGGTTGTGCCGCACTGACGGTTCAGTTCAATAATGAATCATCGGCTAACGCCGTTTCGTTCGAATGGGATTTCCCCGGCGGCGACCCTTCCAGCTCGACGGATGAAAACCCAACCGTCATTTATAATACTGCCGGTACTTATACCGTAACCTTGACGGTATCCAATTCGGCGGGCAGCAACTCGGTAACACAAACAGATTATATTGTCGTTAATACCGTTCCGACTGCTGGCTTTAGCTCAAGCTTGAACGGCAGCACGGCTTCTTTTACCAATAGCTCTTCCAATGCCACCAGCTACAGCTGGGATTTTGGCGACAATACTTCCAGCACGGAAACCAACCCGACCCATACCTATACTGACGACGGAACTTATACGGTTGTACTGACCGCTACGAACGACTGCGGTTCGGTAACTACCTCACAAACAGTCGTGATCGTTACCGCTCCAACGGCGGGCTTTTCGGCCAATAACACTTCCGGCTGTGCGCCCCTGACGGTTCAGTTCAGCAATGCGTCTTCCGCTAATGCTGTTTCCTTCAATTGGGATTTCCCCGGTGGTAACCCTTCCAGTTCGACGGACGAAAACCCAACCGTGACGTACGATACGCCAGGCTCTTACGATGTCACACTGACGGTGACCAACGCCGCCGGCAGTGACACCCTTACGCAAACCGGCTATGTCGTGGTTAGTGGCGCTCCAACGCCCGGTTTCACCGTTGCTACCAATGTATTCATTGCCACTTTCACCAATACAACCGCCAACGGTACCAGCTACAGCTGGGACTTCGGCGACAACACTTCCAGTACGGAGTCTGATCCTGTACACGAGTATCCCGGAGACGGAACCTATACCGTGATTCTGACGGCTACTAATGACTGCGGAACTTCGATGGACACCCAGCTGGTTGTCATCACTTCCCTTCCTCAGGCTGGTTTCTCGGCTGCCGAAACGACCGGTTGCGGACCATTTACAGTACAGTTCACGGACGAGTCTTCATCAAATACAACTTCCTGGGAGTGGGATTTTCCCGGAGGAAACCCAACCAGTTCGACAGACCAGAACCCGGTGGTCACCTATGATAACCCGGGCATCTATAGCGTGTCGTTGACGGCCAGCAACTCACTGGGGCAAAACACGGTCACACAAACTGATTATATCAATGTCATCACGGTGCCTTCGGCAGGTTTTACGAGCACAACCAGCTTGCTGACTGTCGATTTTACCAATAACTCGACCGGAGCCACCAGCTACAGCTGGGATTTTGGCGACAATACCAGTTCCACCGAGACAGACCCAAGTCATACCTACGCCGCCGACGGCACTTACGAGGTGGTTCTGACTGCCACCAATGCCTGTGGGTCCGTCACTTCGAGTCAAACCGTCGTGATCGCAACTCCCCCTACGGCGGGTTTTTCTGCGAATGCAAACAGCGGCTGTGCTCCTTTCGAAGTGACGTTTACGAACCAGTCTTCGGCTAATGCAACGAGCTTTGCATGGAGTTTCCCCGGCGGTACGCCAGCTTCCTCAACGGAAGAAAACCCGACCGTAACGTATGCCGCAGCAGGCATCTACGATGTGACTTTAACGGTCAGCAACAGTGCAGGAGAAGATGAAATAGTAGAAACCGGATACGTCACAGTAGGTGCGCCACCGGTGGCCAATTTCTCCGCTAATGTTAACGGACTGACCGTCAGCTTCACCAACAATTCGAGCAATCCGCCAAACTCCGGAGACGTTACCTACAGTTGGGATTTCGGCGACGGCAATACCTCCACGGAGGAAAATCCGGAGCACACTTACGCAGACGAAGGCACTTATGACATCACATTGATGGTCACCAACGACTGTGGAACGAGAACTTTCAACGGACAAATATCAGTGGTGTCGGTGCCTACGGCAGGTTTCTCCGCCCAAACGACAGCCGGCTGCGCTCCTTTTGAAGTGCAGTTCATCAACGAATCATCGGCCAATGCGACAGGTTTTACCTGGCAGTTCCCCGGCGGTGTTCCGGCCACTTCCACAGAGGAAAGTCCGGTCGTCATCTACAACACACCCGGGACTTACGATGTCATGTTGACGGTGACAAATTCAGCCGGCTCGGACATGGTGATGCTTTCTGACTACATCGTTGTGAATGGAGCTCCAGCTACTGATTTCACCTTTGTTATCGGTGGTGCTGATGTCAGCTTCGACAGCCAGGTCGATAACTTTACCAGCCTGGAGTGGAACTTTGGGGACAACACGACTTCCACCGAACCCGATCCAACCCATACCTATGCCGCAGATGGCATTTACACGGTTACACTGACCGCTACGAACGAGTGTGGCAGCACCGTCGTTTCCGACCTTGTTGTCATTGCCACTCAGGGGCCCATATCGGCGTTTTCTGCTCCGGCAACCAACGGCTGTGCCCCATTCACGGTCACCTTTCAAAATCTTTCTTCGGCTAATGCCGAAACTTTCGAATGGACTTTTGAAGGTGGAGACCCGGCGACTTCGACGGAGGAAAATCCAACGGTTGTTTATAACAACCCCGGCAGCTTCGACGTCAGCCTGATTGCGACCAATGGCCTGGGCAGCGACGAGTTTGAGATCCTGGATTACATCATGGTCACCAACGAACCGGAAGCTGGTTTCTCCAGCGACGATAACTTCCTCACGGTTTCTTTTACCAATAGTTCCACGAATGCCACCAGTTTTGAATGGGATTTTGGCGATGGAAATACCTCTTCGGAGGAAAACCCGGTTCACGTGTACGATGCGGCGGGAGCATATGAAGTGACGCTGCGGGCAACCAACGAATGCGGTACCACCACCATCATGCAGACGGTAACAGTGATGGCCAATGCAGTGGGTGAGATCCCCGGCATCAGCGAGTTCAATGTTTATCCAAACCCGAACGATGGTCGCTTCACCCTCGTACTCCGGGGAGAAGGAAGGGCCGACCTGCAAGTTACATTCACCAATGTATTGGGCCAGGTGCTCCTGCAATCCGAACTGGATTTCCGTTCGGGCAATGTTGTCAGGGAGTTCTCGTTCAACGACCTCAGTTCCGGCGTGTACATTCTTCAGGTAAAATCGGGCAGCAAAGCACTGTACCGTAAAATGGTCATAGACTGATAAAAAGAATTTTCTGTTACCTGCAAAGGGCTTCAGCGTTATCGTTGAGGCCCTTTGTTTTTATGTTTACTCCGCTGCGGGACCGCCAAAACCGAGAAGTCAGCAGTCACCCCAGGTTTAATACTGTGTAATTAAAATTTTCTTTAATTTCTCTTTTACGCAAGTGGCCCGGAGGATTCATCTCACTTTGAGGAATAAGACTGCTCGGCCCAAAGGGATTTAACTTCCCGTTTTAAATACGGGATTGTGCCCCAATCAATTTACTTTTGCCTTTCCGGCCAAAACACGGGAACCATTTCATCCAATTCTTGTCAAATAATGAAATACCTTTTGCCATTTATTATGCTGCTGCTTTTTGCCTGCAAAAACCAGTCGTCTGACGGGGCGGGCACCACACCTGCCGACGCTGAACTGCCGGAGGGCTTTTCTGAATTTTACCAGCGTTTCCACAGTGACAGCACCTACCAGATGAACCACATTATTTTTCCACTGGAGGGCATCCCCAGCAATGCCGACCTGGAAACAATTCAGTCGGGCACCTATCGCTGGCAAAAAGAGAACTGGTCTTTGATGCGCCCCGTCGATTACCAGATGAGTGAATATCGCCGGGACTTTATCCCTTTGACAAAAGATATGATTATGGAACAGATCACGCACAAAAGCGGGCAGTATGGCATGGTTCGTCGTTTTGCCATCATCAGTGGCGAATGGCATTTGATTTACTACGCAGGAGTCAACCGGTTGAAATGAAACGAGGCCAATCGTCGTGCTTTTTTCGTCTAAAACTACAGGGCTTTGTCCAGGCTTCGGCGGGAACAGCCGGCCACGTTCCGCCCTGCTGTCCATAAGAATCACATTTCCAGTTTATGTTATCAAAAATCCTCATTGCCCCTTTTTTTATCTGTGCTGTCGTCTTCACGTACATAACGCTGGAAATCAACAGTCAGTATTCCTATTACATTGTGCCAAATGTGGTTGCCATGGCGATCATCTACATGTTGTCACCACAGATAGACTGGTGGTGGTATCAACGCCGGCCACCCAAATTGCCCGAAGGTTCGGTGAGGATGTTTTTGGCCCGATTGCCTTTTTTCAAGAACCTGTCGCCAAATGATAAAACCAAATTTTGCAACCGTATTGCCCTTTACATGGAGGCCAACGAATTTGTCCCCAAAGCGATGGAAGAAATGCCCCTCGACGTAAAGGCAGTAGTAGCGGCCTCGGTGGTACAACTGACATTTTTCCAGGAGGATTATTTGTTAAATAAATTTGAGCACATCATCGTTTATCCGCACCCCTTCCCATCCCCGCAGTACCCTAACCAATGGCATGCTTGTGAAATATTTGAAGAGGATGGCGTCATCATGTTCTCCGCCGAGCAATTGATGGCAGGTTTTGCCCAGCCCGAAAAATTTTTCCATATAGGGCTTTATGAATATGCCAAAGTGTTTATGCGCTGCCATCCGGAAACAACACTCCCCGAACTTCCTCCCGATGTCTGGCAGCGGCTGGAAATCATCAGCCGCTTTCCAAAAAGCGCAGTTGAAAAATGGATCGGGCTCAACGACCTGAATGTGATGGCCGTCGCCATTGCCCATTGGTTTGTCTTTGGCGAAAGGTTCCGCGTTGCCATGCCCGAAACCTACGCCGCATTTGAGCTGATTTTTCAGCCCGGGGAATGATGAATGCAGGTTGCCAGGAAAATAAAATCGTGTAAATATTGGCAGTATATTTTCCCCGGGGAAATAGGCCGGAAAAAATGATTGGGTAATCATTTTTTTTGCCGAACGGCCCGATATTTTTTTCAGGAAAAACATTTTGAGAAATATCTGGCAAGGTTTAATACACTGTAACAAATATTTCTTTAAAAAATAAACCGGGAATGTGGGCCGAAAAAAACAATCGGGCAATTAAGTTTCTGACTGCTCGGCCCAACGGGGTTTTAAGGGGCGGCGTCGTCCCGATGCATCGGGACG
>JBFIJS010000182.1:0-7461 GCA_041600595.1 Saprospiraceae bacterium
GATGTACGCCATCATGAACTACCAATACGACTTTTTCATTTCCGGTGATCAAAAGACATTGCGTCCCATGATCCTGAAAGACATTGCGGACATTACGGGCCTGGACATCTCGACCGTTTCCAGGGTCGCAAACAGCAAGTTTGTACAAACCGAATTTGGCACCAAGCGCCTGAAAGATTTTTTCTCGGAAAGCCTTCAGACACAGGACGGAGAAGAAGTGTCCACACTGGAAGTCAAGAAGATCCTGACAGATATTATCAGCGGAGAAAACAAGCGGAAGCCATTTTCTGATGAAAAATTGAAAAACCTGCTGAGAGATAAAGGTTATAATATTGCCCGACGCACAGTGGCCAAGTACCGGGAACAACTCAACATTCCGGTGGCAAGGCTTCGCAAAGAGTTGTAATATTTATGGCTACAAAATAAAAAGGGAGCAGACGTAATATCGCCTGCTCCCTTTTTTTGTTTGCCCTGATTGATAAACGACTTACTGTTCCAAACTGGCCCGACCAAAAACCCGGTCGAAGTAATTTGTGAGTGCCTCCGAAGTAATTTCCCGGCCTCCCCGCGATTCGTCCACTTCGAGCCCGCCGTTTTTCTCTGTAAGTATAAATTTAAAAATATAGTCGTCTTCGTCTTCAAACCCCTCTTCAAAGGAGCCATACCGGAGATCATTCATCTGCAGCCGGCCATCTTTCCGAACAATAATGTTGTAATAATCTTTAGAGAACCACTTAAGGATTTTGATGTCCCGCTCGTTTTCGAGGTGGGCGATGAGTTCGTGGTTTTTCGGTATAACGCTGAACCGCTTAACCACGGGCTCTTTGTCAAAAAAAGAATAGTAGCCGTGGTAGTATGCCGTATCGCCCTCCGCTACTCCCAGCCAGAGGAAATTCTGCAAAATGGTGGGGGCGCTCATAAAGCGGCTGTACTCAATACCTTCCTTCGCCAGCGAAGTTTTAAAAATTTCGTTGAACTGAGTTTTATGGTAAAAGGTGAATGCCATATAAAGAGAACTCAGGCCAATACCTACCCAATTCGCCGTTCTTCTGCTTTGCTTATCCCGGGAAAGGAAAGAAGCTATCAGAACCCCCAGCAACAGCGGCGTCGTGTACGCAGGGTCCGCTACGGAAATATTGTCCCAGGATACGCGTAGATCGGAAAAGGGCAGCAGGATCTGCGTTCCAAAGGTGGTAAAACAATCCAACACCGGATGGGTAACAATAGACAGGAAGAACAACCACACCCATCCCTGCCGGCTCGCCCGGACATCACTGAGCTGCCGTGACAGATAGGCGGACCAGAGAAACCACCCGATGGCCAGGCCTCCAATGGCACCGCCCAACAAGATGGTGGATGCCTGAAAGATCATGTTCATCCCCAGGATTAACAATGTATAAATCGAGAAAATAAACAATGCGACCAGCCACTTGTACCGTCGCCGTCGGTAAGTACCGGAGCGATACAGCCACTCCACCAGCCACCCCAGCACAAAAGCCATAAGAATGGAAAAAACAATGGAATGCATGAACCCGCGGTGGAAAGCAAGTGCGGTGATTTCATCGGTAAAAAAACGAGCAAATACATCAAAGTCGGGAAGTAGTCCGCCAAATGCCCCCCAAACCATAGCCCGGTTGCCGACCTTTTTACCCAATACTGCTTCGCCGACCGCGGCGCCCAACGTTAGTTGCGTAAGAGAATCCATTTTTAAACACCTTTTAGCGCCAGCCTTAACCGCTCTTCACGGGAGCTCACCTGTAACCATTTATTTGAATTCAGAATAAAGAATCCCGTGACGATATTGCTGCAGGACATGGCGGACGGTTTCGGAGAGGTTAGATGGGAGGTTGTCCAAAGAAAACCAAGCAACACCTTTGAATTTGTTTGGTTCACCAGTGATGATTTTTCCGGCCCATTTGCTGGCTTTGAAATACAAGGTGATCCGTTGGCTTTTCGTGCGGGGGCGTTTGTGCAGGACGTGTGCCAACTGCAGGTCTTCCTTTTTAACGATCAGGCCAGCTTCTTCGTTTGCCTCCCGGATCAGGGCCTGCCGGGCAAATTCTGTCGTTTCGATGGTGCCGCCAACAAGGGTGTAGTTGCCGCCCTGCAACTTTTTCTGGCGAAGCAAAAGTATACTCCCTCGGCTGTATAGGATCAGGCGTACTTTTAATTGAATGTCTGCCATTTATCTTCCAGGTTAAATTTTTTAAGGGGGCAAAGATAGAGTTAATTTTTGCAGGTAAAATGGTTTTTCCAAATCGGTATACTCTCCGGTAAATGCCAAAAGACCCGTATCAAGAGCCCCTTCTCCGCTATTCTGCCAGCGAAAATATCAACACCCCGGGTGTGGATCATTAAAATACCAGGCAAAACAATGTCTCAGCAACTGCCTCTTCCCGATCCGAAAAAGCGGGTCGGCCAGGCGGCTTCTATGCTATAACCGGCTGATTTTCAATAATTACCGCCATAAAGTAGGAATCCTCAAAAATCCAGACTACTTTTGCAGCCGTTTTTACAACAGGCTTGTAACAAAGACAGATTACAGGCAAATTTTATAGCATTGAGGGAAAAATAAATAGAACAAAGACTCCCGTAAGCGACTGACTACCAGTTTTTTAACTTTTTACTTTTGCCTTCTGACTTTTATTCATATTAATTTAAATGACAGATCAAGTGACTTTTGAGGATTTGGGGTTGTCCGAAGACATCCTGCAGTGCCTCACAAAAAAAGGATTTAAGACACCTACCCCGATACAGGCGCAGACCATTCCATTGCTCATGAATGGCGAAAAAGATATCATCGGGCAAGCACAGACCGGTACCGGAAAGACTGCCGCCTTCGGTTTACCCATCATTGAAGGCATCACCCCCGGCCTCCGTAAGGTACAGGCCATTGTTGTGGCTCCGACCCGCGAACTGGCCAGCCAGGTTGCAGACGAGTTGGAGAGCCTGAAAGCAGGAAGGGACATTCAGATACTGCCAGTCTATGGTGGACAAGGAATGGATATCCAGTTGCGGCAATTGAAAAAAGGAGTAGATATCGTCGTAGCCACTCCCGGCCGGGCGATCGATCACCTGAAAAGGAAGACATTGAGGCTTGACGAGGTACAGTTCGTCGTACTGGACGAGGCAGATGAAATGCTGAACATGGGATTCATCGAAGATATCGAAGAAATCCTTTCTCACTGCCAGGAAGATCGGCGTATGCTGCTCTTTTCGGCCACTATGCCCCAACGCATAAAGAAGTTGGCCGAAAAATTCATGGGTGATTACGATATCGTAAAAGTGAAAACTGAGACGGAATCGGCAGATACAGTAGAGCAAGTTTATTACAGCGTGTACGAGAGAGACAAACTGCGGGCTCTTCGCCGGTTGATCGATACCGAACCCGAATTCTACGCACTCGTGTTTTCCCGGACCAGAGTCGGGGCTGACCGTTTGGCGGAAAAATTGAACAGCGCCGGCCTTGACGTAGAAGCATTACACGGCGAAGTTTCTCAGGCTCAGAGAGAGCGGATTCTGGCCAAATTTAAAAGAGGCCACGCCAGCATCTTGGTAGCCACTGATGTAGCAGCCAGAGGCATCGACATCAACAACCTTTCCCACGTAATCAATTTCGATTTACCTGACAACCCCGAGGCGTATGTCCACCGGATCGGGCGGACCGGGCGGGCCGGGAAAAAGGGAAAAGCTATTTCTTTTGTAGCACCAAAAGATCGCCACAAAATCCGGCAGATCATGCAGGTCACGAAAGCCCCGATTGAAAAACTGATTTTGCCATACGGCCAGATAGTAGTGGATCAAAAAAAGCAGGCCATGATCGAGCGGGTAGTTTTATCTTCCGAAGATGAAATCCCGCAAGAATACCACAACATCGCCAAAGACTTGCTGGCCACCAGCAAACCTCAGGAGATGATGGCGGCCCTGCTCATGATGCATTTCGGAGGAAAACTCAACCCAGACTCCTACCCCGAACTACAAGACCCCGATGCCGGCCGTCCGGTCAGAGCATCTTCTCCCAGAAGATCCGACGGAGGTGAAAGGAGCGGACGGGGAAGAAGCAGGGACAGAGATCGCCGCGGTGGCAGTGGTGGTGGTTTCCGTTCTGGCGGCCGTTCCGGAGGAGAAAGGAATTTTGGCAGAAGCGAAGAAAGGAACGAACGCAGCGAAGACAACAGCAAGGCCCGCAGGGCTGCAAAAAGGGCAGAAACCAGAAATAGCGACGACCGGAGTACCGCAACTCCTTTTAAAAAGAAGTTTGAGCCGAAGCCCGAGCAAAGCAGCGGAACGGAAAAAAAGAAATTTGGCAGCGGAAAGCCAAAATCTGACAGCGGAACGGAAAAACGAAAGTTCAGCCGGCCAGAAAAAGAGAAGAAGAAGTTTACCAAGAAAGTAGAAAAGAAAGAAAAATTTGAAGGGGTTGGTAAATCCGACAAACCCAAGAAAAAATTCAAGAAAAAGAAAATCAAGGCATTTGGATGATGCCCTTCTTTACTACCCTGGACCTGGCCTGAACTGGAAATAAATATGTTCGGTCAGCCCGCCAGTTTCAAAACAGGTGGCCGGTTTCACAAACAGTACAACCGGCCACCTGTTCTTTTTCTTCCCTGCCAGGAGCTCCCACATGGCCAATTTCCTTTCCCCGTAGCCCAGTCCACAACGACTCACCCGTCTATTTTAACGACTCACCGGAAAACCCGATTAGTTTCAGCTGTTTTTTTATTGTTTTGTAAGTTCCCGTATTTTACCCAACAACTTTTGTGTCGGGAAAAGATGCTAAAAAAGTCATGGTATGAGACAGCGGAAAATCTAAACTACCCATTTCTTTTTTTTAAATTGCCTGATGAAAAATGCCAAAGACATACTGGGCTTTAATGACAAGTGGTTCATGCTGATCGGCATACCCGTGGCTACTATGCTCACCAATGCGATGATCTTCACCGAGCTGCTGGTCGAAAACCCACCTTTTTTTATTGGCCGGTGCTTTACCGTTGGCTTGACCTACACTGCGGTTTACTGGGTTATATTCCGGCAGCTGTTGATTTACTCCCGTAAGATGTATCCCTCTAATAAAAATTATGGGCGCCGCATCGTTGTTCAGATTGCCATCGTCTTTATTATTTTCTTTATTTTAAAAGCCATCCTTGATCCTATATTGCACCCTATTTCAGTTGAATTTTGGAAAACACCGAAACACGACCTGAGCATGACGATTGGCGGACTGACCGTAACTTTTTTAGTACTGGGTGTGTACGAAACGACCATGTTCTATTTTCAACTGCAAAAGTCGATGCTGGAAAAAGAGCAACTGGAAAAGGAAAACATGAGAAGTCAGTTGGAAGGTTTGAAAAATCAGGTAAACCCGCATTTCTTTTTTAACAGCTTAAACACCCTGGCCTATCTGATACCCGAGAACCCAACCAAAGCAGAAAATTTTGTACAAAAACTATCCAAAGCGTATCGATATATTCTGGAAATAAGAGAGCAGGAATTGATGTCGTTGGAAGATGAATTAAAATTCCTTGATTCCTATACCTGTTTATTAAAAGAACGATTTGGAGAAAACCTGCGCATTTCCATTAATGTCCCGGCAGTCTTTTTACAGAAAAAAATAGTCCCGCTATCGCTGCAGATGCTTTTTGAAAATGCGATCAAGCATAACGTGGTTTCCTCCTCGCACCCTCTGACAATTGAAGTAACGGCTGAGCGGGGCGATCAACTAATCATCAAAAACAGCCTGCAACAAAAAAAACAAGTGCAGCAGTCCACAAAAGTAGGATTGGAAAATATCAAGAGACGATACCGGATCGTAACCCAAAAAGAAGTGCAGGTCATATCATCCGGAAATTCCTTTATTGTAGTTTTACCTTTAATTAATGAAACATCATTACCCGAAGTAACCGATCAGCGAATGGTGGAAAAAGCGTGAAGCATTTTCCCAAATTCATCTAATTACTCCTGGCACTTCTTACTACGCCAACATGCAAATATTTTTATAAAATGCGGAACCGGTTTAAACTATATTTTGGCAACAAAATAGCACGCTTCTCCACCTGCTTTCAGAACACTTCATTTTTTAATAAACCGCTCTGATAAAATATATGCACCCGGCGTATTCTGTATGGTGATAAAATAAATTCCCGGCGATAAATCACTCACTGCTATATTATTTTCCGACCGAATCACCTGCTCTTTTATTAAACTTCCCCGGGCATTATATATAGACACTCTCAGCCCTTCTTCGGCATTTTTTATATTTTCAATAAATAAATTTTCAGCAACGGGATTGGGATAAATCCCCGGACTTTCCTCCCGGTTAAAATGGACCGAAACTATTTTGCAATAGGAAAATTGACCATCAAAATCTACCTGCTTAAGACGGTAATAATTGACGCCAGGCAAGGGCCGGGTATCCGTAAATTCATAATCATTTCTTTGTAAAGAATTACCCTGCCCATTGACCTTACCAATCGTCTCCCATGTTTTTGAATCAAATGAACGCTCAATATTGAAATGGGAGTTGTTGATTTCGGTGGCGGTTTGCCAGAGGAGTTTGGTATTGTTATTTAATTTGCTGGCAGTAAAATCGGCCAACACTACCGGAAGTGCACTTTGCTCCGCAGCCGTAAAGTCAGAGAAACTTTCAAGGCCGGTGCCTGTAAATGACGAGGATACTGCTTGTTGCAGTATTTCCCAGGAGGCTCCATCGAATTTTCCACCATAGAGCAAAGATTCACTACCAACAACATCACCTGCATCGTAATTGCAAGTAATATTATAAGAAGTAATGCCAGGCCCGGTCAATGTCCAGTATCGGTTTATATAATGGTTTAAACTTGTATTATTGGGATGTTTCTCCGCAGTAACTCTTGCTGACACGTTACCACTACCAGCATTTACAGTCACCGTAACAGGAGAGTAAGTTGGTGGAGAAGACGATCCAATTGCAAACGTAAAAAGACCAGCACCGGCGAAAGATTTAATGACCGTCCCCAGGCCATCTGCAATAACCATTTTGCCGACACCTGCATTGGCAACGTTTAACATACCGGTGTTATTGAAAGTAAGGTCATTCGCTCCCAGCATAATTTCACCGCTGATCATATTTAGTTCGTTGTCAATAATTACAGGAGTATTTAAATTTAGACCATTCGAGTTGTTCAGATTGAAATAATCAACGATCACCGAACCTGAACCGTTGACATTCTGAGTACTGCTGCCTTCAAAAAACAGTGCCCGATCATGACATACAAAATTCCCGTTTTGGGTGAAGTCGCCCCTCAGGTAAAGATCAATTCCAATACCTAAACCACCGGACGGCATGACTAGTGTTCCACTATTCGAAATTTCCAGGTTACCATTAGCGTTGATTGCGTAAGAGTTGCTTCCACTGCCCTGGAGGATATTGACCGTGCCTTCGACGGTCCAGGCACCAGACACGGAAAGCATATTACCCGTGCC
>JBFIJS010000183.1:0-7451 GCA_041600595.1 Saprospiraceae bacterium
CGAAACGGTGAGGTTCATGACATTTATTTGGTCGGGCTGGTAGCGAAGCAGCAGGGGCTCGAGGTTGTAAATCAATGGTTTATACAAAAAGTCTTTGACGACCCCGCGAATGGAAACCTGCGTGCTGTCACTGATAATCAGCGACTGGCCCAGAGCTTCCTCCGGGGTGCCCAGTTCGAACTGGTGCAGGAAATTTTCGTTGACGATGGCAAACACTTCTTGTTGCTGAGCCGGATTTCCGGGGAAATTTTCGCCCGCAATGAGTTCCAGGTCGAAGTTTTCCAGAAAATGT
This sequence comes from Saprospiraceae bacterium, assembly GCA_041600595.1. Classification (GTDB taxonomy): domain Bacteria; phylum Bacteroidota; class Bacteroidia; order Chitinophagales; family Saprospiraceae; genus UBA6168. The sequence continues at coordinate 293 of JBFIJS010000183.1, forward strand.
TCATCCACACTGTAATCTCTGACTTCCACGGCCTCTTCTCCAAAAGACAACCGCACATCCTCTTTACTATCCTCCCAGGTTCCCATGAGGTGAGAGGCACCACTGATGCTTTTGACCTTAGGAACCTGACGGTAAGCGGCGGCCATTTTATCGTATTCGTGCCCTTGCAAATAAATGTTGACCACGTCGGTCCGATCTGCGCCAAAGTTTTCGGCTACTGAATAATTGATTTGTTTCCAGGAGATCGTCAATATCAGTATGAATACCAATGATACTGCGAACTGTGTGACCACCAGTGCTTTACGCAAACCCATCCGGCTAAACAAACGGACATTTTCCAGCTTTTGCATAATGGACAGGGGACTGAATTTTGACAGGACCACCGCCGGCAACAAGCCCGCTACGAGTCCTACCGCCAGGGTGAATGCCAGGAATAGGAGCAGCACCGTCGCATCCGTTTTCAGGCTGATATTGGCCTCGGCGATGAGGGGCGTCTGGTGGAAAAGGGGCGCCAAAAATTCCAGTATCAAATACCCCAGACAAAGAGACAACAAGGCCATCAGGGTCGCTTCGCTGATAAATTGGTAAAAAACCTGCCCCCGGCTGGCCCCCATGACTTTCCGGACGCCCACCTCCTTAGCCCTGGTCAGTGACCGGGCAATCGTCAGGTTGGTATAGTTGAAACAGGCCGACAACATCACAATGATCCCTAAAACGGCAAAAAACCAAAGGACCTGATTGGGGATTGCCGAACCCATATTATTGGAAAAATGGGGCCCCGGCGTGATGTCGTTCAAGGGCTGCAACCGGAAGTTGTAGCCGGCATCGCGGGTCTCCAGCGTCAGATCAGCATAGCGGTTTTTCGAAAGGTCGGTGAGGACAGCGTTGACATCAGCGGCCTTCACCCCGTCTTTGAGCTTGACAAAATTGTAACTCTGGTAATAGTCCAGCCAATTGCTGGTAAAATTTCGGGAACCGGGCAGCCTGTCCAGTGCGGTCTGGGTGGATAGCGAACCGAGGGCATCAAATTCAAGGTGGGTTTTCCCCGGAAAAGGCTGTAGCACGCCGGTGACTTTGAATTCGGTATCGTAGGCCGGCATGACGAGCGATTGCCCCAGCGGGTTGGTATTTTTAAAAATGCGCTCCGCAAATTCGTGCGTAAGCACCACGCTGTACGGTTCGCTGAGGGCTGTGGTCGGGTCACCTGCCGCCAATTCAAACCCAAAAACCTCGAAGAAAGAAGTGTTGGTAAATAGCCCGCTGCCGGAAATGAGGTTGTCGTTCCAGCGCAGATCCGGATTAAACGTGCGCATCAGAGGAACCCAGTTTGCTACCTGCGAGTAGTCCTCAAATAGGGCCTGCCCGACCCGGTAGGGTGAGGAAGCGTACTCCTCCGATCCACCGTTTTTTCTGATCGGGGAAGTGATCAGGCGGTACACCTGATCGGACTCGGGGTGAAATTGATCGTAGCTATGGGAGTCTTTCAATAGCAAAATACATAGCAAACAAACCGACAGGCTCATGGCCAATCCAAAAATATTAATGAATGAAAAAGACTTGTTTTTCAAAAGGTTGCGGGCGGCTATTTTCAGATAATTTTTTAGCATAATAAACAGGTGATTGGTATTTGACGATATTTGTTGAGGACGTTGGTTTTAGTTAATGGCAGTCAGTATCCGGTTTGCCCGGTATGAATCAATAGCGTTTAGAATAAGCGATATATCTTCAGGCGACCGATTACGGAGTTACTAACCGACCTTACCATTTCAATAGCTATGCCCTGATGTCTAAATTGCTGAAAACCTGTTATTTATAAAAATAAACCTCATTTTAAGCTGTTCGGGCCCGAACGGAAATGTTCGTATTCGGACGGAAATAATCACTTATGAAAAAGATCAACATTCAGGAAAAATTTAGTCTCTTTAGTGATCACTGGTCGCCAAAGGTCATTGGAGAATTGAACGGCCAGCATGTCAAACTGGCGAAAGTTAAAGGTGAGTTCGTCTGGCATGACCATGCCGGGGAGGACGAATTATTTTACATTTTCAAAGGCACACTAAAATTGGAATTCAGAGACCGGACGGAAGTCTTGAACGAAGGCGAGATGTTGATCATTCCCCGGGGCGTTGAGCACCGACCCGTCGCAGAGGAAGAGGTCTGGCTGATGTTATTCGAACCCGTTGCTACCCGGCACACCGGCGACGTGAAACATGCGCTGACGGTAGAAAAGTATGATCGGCTGGATGGATAGGCTGCAGGGTTTTCGGAAACGGAGGCACCCCATTCAGGCGATTATTTTTTCTTACAATGGTAAACACACTCCAGCGGGATATTGAGCATGGTTTTAACCTTCACCTCGTCAAACACACTTTTGAACTTTTTGACATGGACTTTCGAATAAAGGACCTGGTGGAAATAGTGGCCGTTCTCCAGTGTATCATAGGCACCTTGCAGGATGGTTTGCCGCATTTCTTTAGAGAAAAAAGTAAAGGGGATGGAAGATACAAAGCCATGCACAGCAGAGCCAACGTGTTTGGTCAGGTTTTCGGCGCCATCGTTGACGATCACCAGTCGTTCGTCGTGGATGTGACTGGAGACGTGTTCGCAGAATTCTTCGTTGACTTCAAAAGCAAACAGTTTGGACGTTGGGGAAATGGTATTCAGGATTTCCCTGGTGATATTGCCATGCCCCATGCCGAATTCAACAAAAACCTGATCGGCAGCGGTTGGCAGTTTGGAGGTGATTTCCAGTTCAACCCGACGGCTGGTTTCTTTGAAAGCGCCTGTAACCAGGATGTTTTTGGTAAATTCAAGGGAAGTTTTTATGGTATTTTTCATTAAGATATTTGCGTTGCGGAAAGACGAATTGACGGCAAAACTAACAAAACCCTTGAAGAATACTTTTCAATAAATTCCTGAAGCCCGATATTACCACCCTGGAATCTTTGCCGGGCATACCGTACCAGCGACAAACGAAGGGCTTTACTTAAAGGACATTCCACAGGTAGTTTTTCCTGTTTTGCCGTAATATAAGGCAACCCCCTTTCCATTCCGCTGCCTTTTCGTTTGAAATACTTGCCGACTGCCTGCAAGGGGCGATAGTTTTTTACATTTGCTTTTTTCTTTAACAATTCGGCAAAACACAACTCTTGAATCTAAGAAAAAACAATGGCAACCAGCATCACTCAGCAGTCAACCTCCACCCCGACGCGAGTTCGGGATTTCGCTACGCTCAAACTGCAAACTCAAAAATGATCCTACGTTCAGACAATCTCATTAAAAAATACGGTGACCGCACCGTCGTCCGCGGCGTTTCGCTGGAAGTGAACCAGGGCGAAATCGTCGGGTTGCTTGGCCCCAACGGAGCCGGGAAAACCACGACCTTTTACATGGTGGTCGGGTTTATCAAGCCCAATGGTGGTAAAGTGTACCTGGATGACAGAAACATCACCAGTCAGCCAATGTACAAGCGGGCAAGGCTCGGCATTGGCTATCTGCCGCAGGAGCCCTCCGTTTTTCGTAAACTAAGTGTGGAGGACAACCTCAAGGCCGTTTTAGAAATGATGCCCATTCCCAAAGCGGAACAAACTGAAAGGTTGGAAAAACTGATCGATGAATTTGGACTTGAAAAGGTTCGTAAAAGTGCCGGCGACACCCTTTCCGGCGGGGAACGACGCCGGACGGAAATCGCCCGTGCCCTGGCCTCCAACCCGAATTTCATTCTCCTCGATGAGCCCTTTGCCGGCATTGATCCCATTGCCGTAGAGGATATTCAGTCTATCGTTTTTAAATTGAAAGCCCGCAACATTGGCATCCTCATCACCGACCACAATGTGCAGGAAACGCTGTCCATCACCGACCGGGCTTATCTGATGTACGATGGCAGTATTCTCCGGGCCGGCAGTGCGGAGGAGCTGGCTGCCGATGAACAGGTGCGCCGATTGTACCTGGGGATGAATTTTGAGTTGAAGAAAAAAGTGCGGAGTGACTAATACAATCGTGAAGTCTGAACACGGCAAGTCATTTAGCATGAGTAAAATCTCCTCAAAAATTTTTCGCAGGCTGTATTTCCCAATTGATGGTTTCTCCAACCTCAACTGCTCCGGCATTGATCAAATCAAAAAACAGGGGGAAAACCATCATTAGCCCGCAACTGTCAACTACATTTTTGCTTCTATTCTCATAATGAAAAAACCATGAGCCTCCGCTGGGTGTTGGAGGATCAGGTATTAACATTTAACCAAAGCAGCCTCTGCTGCGAATACGCCATATTTCACTGTATAAATCTCAAGCCATGAAAAAGTATCGTTTGTTTAGTCTTTTGTGTTTATTGGTGATCGGAACCAGTTCTTTCAGCCAGGAAAATCGTATCTCGTTTACCGTCTCGGTCAGTCCGGACTCTATTTTGATGGACAATTATTTTGAAGTCCTTTTTTCATTGGAAAATGCCGACGGTAAAAACTTTACAGCACCCGATTTTATTGAAAGCTTTGATGTGATGAGTGGTCCAAATTATGCCAATTCCATCAGTATGTTGAATGGGGAAAAATCGCAAATAATGACCGTGACTTACTTCCTGCAACCCCGGGACGTCGGCGTCTATTACATCGCCCCGGCCAGCATCGAGGCCAATGGTGAAATATTGGAAACCAACCCGTTGGAAATCTTTGTGCATCCCAACCCCGATGGAGTCAGGAAAGCACCACCTATGAACAACGGCATTTTTGACTTAAACTTTGATGATGCTTTTGACCAGGATTCACTTTTCGGCGAGTGGTTTCAGGGTTTTGACCGGCAAATATTCCCTTTTGGTTTTGGTGAGCTTCCGGACAGCCTGGGCAGAGGGAATCAACTGGGTGATTTCAACGAGTTTTTCAAGTTTTTTAACGAAGCCATAGATGAAGACGAATTCAACAGGATGCTCGAGCAAATGCAACAACAACTCAAAGGATTTGATTTCGATTTTCCCGAACCACCCGCTCCGGAAAATGACATAGCCCCGAAAAAGAAACGTAAAACGACCCGTATCTGAATCAGCCAGAAAAGGTGGCCGTCAACCCAGGTGGTATCTCATCAAATTTAAGATTACCTAAACCGGGCAATTTTGCATCTAATTGCCCGGTTTTTTTATGTGCTGATCCATAGGTTTGGGTAGAATTATTGATCGAACCCCGGTCGTAGTTATCCTGTCGCCCGGAATTAATCCAGCTCCTGCAACCGGTACCCCTCGATGATCTGCACCAGGTGCTCACCAATATGAGGATCATCCCCAAAGCCGTCATTTTGCAGCGCATTGGCGTAGTTGAGGTAATTTCCACCTTTTAAATTGGCGTAATTGGCATCGAGAAAATGGCTGAAATCACGAAAACTGGACCAGGCCGATTCGTACTTGCGGTAGCTCTTACCGTGAAAAGATTGACAAGCGCTGCGCCAGTCACTGCTGCAAGGCAAGGCAAAATGGTTGCTGGCCTGCACGGCCATGTCCCGGGTTCCGGCACAACTCTGGTACATAGCCACCGCCAAGATGACTGAGGTCGGGATTTGAAAACGATCCCGCTCGGCTTTTGCCACATCTACAAAACGTTGCAGGTATTGGTGCTTGGTGGTCTCGTTGACGGTATTTAACTCGGCAAGCCCGTCCCGGCTTTTCTTTAGCGTGCTGATGAGGGGAATCTCCAGGCGATCCAACCGATCGGTAGTGCCTGCCAGGTTGGGTTGCTGGTGTTCCGTTATTTTCTCAACCGGCGCTTTTTTTACCAGGTGTTGTTCTTTATTCTCAGGCGTTCGGACCTGAATCTGAAAACTCACTTGCTTGATGAAAAACAAGTAAAAGCCTAAAACGGCCAACGTTATCCGAAACCAGTTTTTTTGCAAAAAGGTCACCCAGTGACCAAGATTGATCTCCAATTTCATCACATTTTGTTTTAATAATGGACCAGAAACAAATTTTATAGACAGCAAATATAAAACAAAATGTTTTTTAAAACAAATAGTTTTAGCATTGTTTCCAGAAAACTTCTCACCGGATCGTGGCGAGATCACATCACCGGGTAAGAGCAGGGCTCTTAAGTTCTGATGAATTTGGTTTTTAATAAAAATTAAAATGAAAATAAAGATGACAAAACCAAACATCCTTCGCCCGGGGCAAGGCATTTTTAAGTTTGAATTTGCGCTTGTACTTGAATTTTAAAAACCTCCCCAGAACTTAACAGTCATGCGGGTAAGATGGGATTATCAAAAGAGGGTAGTACTGCCCGATCATTAATCAATATCAATGGCGACGTGCCGACTACAGGAGCGCAAAACTGCCGGCATGTCGCCATTGATTATTTCCTGATTTAATTGCAGACTGACTCGTTATTTCTCAAACTTCACCACTCCGTTGACCATGGTCAGGAGAACTTCCGTTTTTAATATTTCCTCATCCTCACAAGTTGTCAGATCATTTGACAAGACAACAATATCGGCCACTTTTCCGGGTGTGAGGGAGCCTTTCCATGATTCCTCAAAAGCAGAATAAGCATTGGCGAGGGTATAGCTGTTGATTGCTTCGGCACGGGTCATTTTTTGTTCGGGAAAAAATTCCAGCCCTTTATCCCGGGGCTGATGCCGCCGGCGGGTGACAGTTGCATAAAACGATTCAAGGGCCGAGACATCCTCTACGGGAGCATCCGTTCCGTTATTGATCACTGCTCCGGCATCGAGCAGACTGCGCCACGGGTAGGCGCCTGTTCTGGCCCGTTCTTCCCCAAGGCGTTTGACGACAAACGGGGCGTCGGAGGTACAATGAATGCCCTGCATAGCGGCAATGACCCCGAGTGAGGCGAAGCGCGGAATATCCTGCGGGTCGATGTGCTGGGCGTGTTCGCTGCGCCACCGGAGGGCTTTGAGGTCTTTACCTGCAGCGACGGTAAGTTCCTCCATTAAATTGAGCAATTCCCGGTTGGCCCGGTCGCCGATGGTGTGGACACAAAGCTGCATATCGTGATCGCGGGCGAGCGCTGCGATGGTTTTAACTTCTGCAACCGGGACGGTGTTTTGCCCCTTAAACCCGGGTTTGTCGTTGTAGTCTTCCAGCATCCAGGCACCAAACGAGCCGAGCGCCCCGTCGAAGGCAGTTTTGATGGCCCGGCAGGTAAAAAAACGGTTACCAGCGTCG
>JBFIJS010000184.1:0-7405 GCA_041600595.1 Saprospiraceae bacterium
ACGACAACTCCGTTGGGCCATTTTCCATGGACATGAGTTTCCGCTTTTACTGGTCGGATTTCAACCAGATCAAAATCGGATCGAACGGTTGGCTCAGCTTTGACAATGTTTCCAACATTGCCTCCTGCTTTCCCTCCCTGCCAACACCCGGCGGCCCGAACAACCTGGTGTGCCCGTTGATGTCGGATCTGAACTTTGCCAATAATTCGCAGGGGAAGATTTACACTTACCACGATGACACACCTGGCGATGAGAAGTTTATCGTCTCTTACGAAAACGTTACTTTCTGGACACAGACCAACCCAATTTTTGGATCGAATACATTTCAGGTGATTTTTTCCAATGCAGACAGCTCGATCACTTTCCAATATGCCGATATGGAACTTGACTTTCCTTATGGATGTGCAGCCGGAGGTAAAGTCGTCGGGGGTATTGAAAACCTGACCGGAGACATTGGTATTCAATTGTTCAACGGACAAATGCCAGCTTCCAACTATGTTGTCAAATTCTATTACCCGGCGCAGGTGCTCATCGATGTCACCGATGTTGCTCCGACCTCCAACCAGAACGACCAGAATGAAGGTATCTTTCTCTTGCCGGGTGAAACCGCTACCCTCAGCGCTACCATTTCCAACACCGGCAATGTGGACATCACCTCCAATACGGCAGTAGCGGCGGTGGTTCGCCCCCTGACCGGCCCGTCTGTTTATGATGATTTCCAGCAGGTATCCACCCTGGCTGTCGGAGCATCAGAAACGGTCAATTTTTCACCGGTTGAGGTGGATTGGGACCCCAACTCTTATCTCTTTGAAGTGACCGCAGATAACAACGACGACATCAACAGTTCCAACAACCGGAATACGACAGAGATCAACGTTGTCGATCTGAGTGCCGAGACCCTGACCCTGGGCTATTTCGCCGGGTTGACGGCTACCGGTTCTATTCAGTGGAATGGCGGCGGAGATGGCACTGGCGGAGGTGGCATTGAAATAGAACCTCCTTTCTACCCGGCAGTGGTCACTGGCTTTGAGTTGGGTATTGCGGCGGGCTCAACGGACGGTTTCACCGTTCGGGTATTGGACGATGACGGTCCAAATGGCGGCCCCGGCACTGAATTGGCCTCCATAACAATCCCGGCCGGTGGTTATGTGGGTGGTGCGATCAACCCAATCGAATTCAACGACCCGGTGACGATCACCGAGGGAAGTTTTTATCTCGGCTGGTACATGGAAGGGGGCACCGTTGCCTTGCTTGTACAGTCGGAAGGCCCCATCTCCAACCGGACTTATGAGATCCTTTCGAACGCCTGGGCTAAATACCGGACCAGTGCCGACGCCATGCTGAGAGCCGTTGTGGAAAATCCATTTTTTGTCGCCACAGAAGACGTGATCAACAACTCCAAACTGCAGGTGTATCCAAACCCAAACCAGGGTACATTCCAGATCGACAATACGCAGGGAGAGGAGAATATTGAGCATTTCAGAATCCTGAACACCCTCGGTGCAACGGTCTTGCAACAGTCTCAAAGCATTCCCGCAGGCGGACAGTTTACCGTCAATACGAACCTCGGAACGGGGCTTTATTACCTCGAAATGAAAACGGCCGACGCCCGCCGGATCATTCGAAAAGTTTTGGTAGACTAACCACTACCCCGCTGCTTGCAGTAAAAAGCAGATTAAAAAAGACCGCAAACCCGGGCCGGGTTTGCGGTCTTTTTTTTGAGGAAAAAATCGCCGGAGCAGTCATAAACAGATCAGACTGTCACTTCTCTTTTTTGCAAAATTTGCGAGATAATTACCTCTCCGTGGTGCCGGGTATTTTCGATGAATAATTTACTGGTGTGCAAACCAGCCTGCACGACCCCCGCCAGGTAGACATTTGGCAGATTACTCTCAAACGTTTCAGTATTCATTTGCGGATGTTTCATTTCATCATCCAGAATGGCAATGCCTATTTTTTCCAGAAAGCCATAATCGGGCATATAGCCCGTCATCGCCAGCACAAAATCATTTTCCAGCACAACCTCCCCTTCGGGCGTGTTCAGGAGGACTTCTTTTTCTTTAATCGCTTTGACAGTTGTCTTAAAATAAGCCTTGATACTGCCTTCGGCAATGCGGTTTTCGATATTGGGTCGGATCCAGTATTTTACTTTTTCGTAGATCTTGTCTTCCCGGACTGCCATGGTGACCTCGGCGCCTTTGTAGTACGTTTCCAGTGCCACATCGCAAGCCGAGTTGGCAGCTCCCACCACGAGCACCTTTTGTCCGACATAGTGATGCGCCTCGTCATAGAAATGTTTCACCTTCGGTAAATTTTCACCCGGCACATGCATCAGCCTCGGGGTATCGTAAAACCCCGTAGCGACAATAACCGAGTGGGTGGAATAAATGCCCTTAGTGGTCTGTATTTCATAAAAACCATTGGGCTGTCGTTGTAAATTTTCCACTGGCTCGTACAGCCGTACTTTCAGTTTCCAGCTATCGTAAATGCGACGGTAATATTCTAGGGCTTCCCGCCGGGTTGGTTTGTCCACGTGAGAAATAAAGGGGACATCTCCAATTTCCAGGTTTTGGGAAGTGGAAAAGAAAGTCATATTTGCCGGAAAATTGAATATGGAGTTGACCAGCACACCTTTCTCTAAAACCAAATAGTCGAGGCCTTGCTTACGGGCTTCGATGGCACAGGCCAAACCGGTCGGACCACCTCCGACAATAATCAAATCGTAATTTTTTTCGTCTTTTTTCATGCTTTTAAAAATGCCGTTTTCGATAATTAGTTTAATGAACAACCCGTAAAGAAAATCAATATCCGATCGACTGGAAATTTCTGGAGCGATGAAACCGCTACAAAGATAACAGCCAGTCATTTATCAAAAAAACTGTCCGATATATGCCCGACCGGCCAAACAGGGTCTATTGGGATGCTGCCAAAATCAAAGAAGAATTTGTCCGGAAATTATTTTGGGGTGGGTGTATTTCAAAGCTTCGCTTTCCCTTCACTCGGCCCCTTAATCCCCGGCAGGGGAAAGCTCACCGCTCCGAACTTTTGAAATACACCCTTTGGGATGAGCCTCCGCATTTTAAAAACAACTTTGCTTATACTGAGCCAAAAAAAAGTTTAATTTCCGGTTTGACAATCAGCGGAGACACCCCCGACAACCTTTAATTCTCTGCTATTTCCCAATCGATATGCGTGAAGAAAGCCAGGAAACAACGAGCAGTCAATGTTGCCGCAACTGTGAAGCGGCCTTGCCAGACAACGCTTTTTTCTGTCCCCGTTGCGGCCAGCGAAACACGGACGGGCGCGTGACATTTGGGGAGTTGATCAGCCATTTTTTAGCCAATCTCCTCAATTTTGACGGACGCATTTTCCAGACTATCGGGGCGCTGGTTGTTCCCGGAAAACTGACGAAGGACTTTTTTGCCGGAAAACATATCCGGTATTACCACCCCGTCCGGTTATTTATTTTATCCGGCGCCTTGTTTATCGCCATGCTTTCCCTCACAGCCTCCAGAGCTAATTTAGACGCTATGGATAAAATATGGAAAAGCAGGGAAGACGCCTACGCCCTGAAAAAAGTCGCCACCGAAATAGACACCCTGTGCACGGATATCAAACAGGAAATGAACACCCCTGCCGTAGCAGTAGCTCTCGATTCCCTGAAATCACGTTTTACCAAAAATCATCTGAATGCGATCAAGGATAGTGTCAAAATTTCGGATGTGATCAGCATCGGCACGACGGACAGCCTTGCCGTAACAAAAGTAGCACTGGACGATCTGATAAGTCTGAAAGGAGAAGAACTGGCCGACAAATACGGCGTGACAGGACTTTGGGACCGGCAAATATTTTTACAAAATATTCGCATCCAAAAAAGCCTGAAAGGATTTTTGTATTATATGATTGGCAATACTCTTTGGATGGTGCTGATTATGATGCCCATGCTGGCTGTGGCTCTGAAACTGCTATATATTCGTCACGACTATTTATACATCGAACACCTTATTTTTTCTTTCCACACCCACACATTTATATTCCTTTTTTACAGCCTGTTGTTGTTGGCGGGGTTGTGGGCCGGATACGAGTTTTTGAATTATGCCATCTTGCTGATAGGTGTATATTTGTTGATGGCGATAAAAAAATTCTATGGGCAAAACTGGGGAAAAACAATACTCAAGTTCCTATTGGCCAGTGTTTTTTATTTTGGCGTAATGATCGTCGCCATAATCATCACCACCATAGCGAGTATGTTTTTATTTTAGCAGTCCGAAAACTGGTAGCGCCTGGAAAATTGCCAGCGCCGCAAGGTTCTCATTGGCAACCAAAATACACCATTCGGGAAAATGGAAACCTTTTCCATACCGGCATTCACCGAAAGCGAATACAGAGGAATGAAAGTCACTGATTGCTGATTGGCTTTTAAATTAAAATGAATGAGACAGAAGACCAAAACACGAAACTGACCAGATTGCAAGCCAACAACAAAAACACCTTAAGGACGTTTTCATTCAACCGCCAAAAAAATGGCATCCTGCATCCAGTATAGAAAAATAACAACAGCTATGTTTGCAAATAAATCGATTCGTACTTTACTGATTCTTATTCTGATAGCAGCCAACATCGGATGCGATCAGGTATCTAAATCCATGGTACGGGACAACATAGACCAACGAGAATGGATCGAAGTGTACGAAGACAACCTCATCCTGACGAATGTCGAAAACTACGGAGCCTTTTTCGGCTGGCTATCGGATCTTGAGCCTACATTGAAGGGCATCTTGCTTTCACTCCTGCCGTCCCTGGCCATTCTTGCCATTTTATTTACAGTACTGACCCGCATTCACCTTCCCAAAAGCACCGTCATTGGCCTGAGTTTTATTATCGGCGGTGGCATTGGCAATATTTACGACCGAATCATGCATGGCTCGGTGACGGACTTTCTGCATATCGACATGGGGCTGTTCCGGACGGGCATCTTCAATATGGCCGACGTTTCGATCATGGTGGGAATGGGTATTGTATTACTCAGTATCTGGCGGGCAAAATCCATAGAAAACCTGGACTGGCAGCAACCCGACCAGTCCGCCGGATAGGGTCAGCCTCGTTTTATTTTTCCGGCCTTTTGCTTTGATGCATTATAATTCGATTTTAGCCTTTCCATGGCCTTATCGAATCCATCCTGTAAATTGGCCAGTTCTTCTTTATATACTTTATAAATGACTGACCTTGTCTCCTCGTAAGCTTTTTCCCAACGTTCCTTTTCTTCCTCTTTTTCAGCTTTTGCTATTTCGTGGCTAAAATAGTCGTCTGCTTCAATCAACTGGGTCTCGTAAATTTCTTTGACAGCTTTTTTATCCTCTTTTAATAAATAACGATAATGATCCACTTTGGCAAAATATTTTTCATCAGCGGTTTGTGCATTTATTTTCTGAACAAGAAAAAAACTTGAAAAAATTAAAAATGAAAGAAATGCTATTTTATTCATGATGCTTTTATTTTTTTAAATAATTCAGAAAATTATGTCCTGTATTTTAGTCGCATTGGCCGGAGCTCTGCTTTGCTGTGAATTAGCAGGCTGCCCGGCCCAAAATGATTACCTTACAAGACGCTTATTTTAAAATAACCTGTTTGTTTTTTATTCCGCCCCCTACCCTTACACATGACTATTTTTTTGTTTTAAATTATAGCCGATCCGTATGCTGTATGCAACAGCCATGATTTTTTTTGTATTTTAAACAACAGTGCTGTATAAATACCACCCCGTTAAAAATCGTCAGCCAATCATGTTAAAGACAAATTATTAAGGGGGCCCTTTTTTAATTCTTTCTTTCCGCTCGTTTTTCTTCTATCCGGTCCCATATTCTCTTTTTGGATTGCCTGATTTCTTCGGAAAATGAAGGAGGGTTTTCCGGTGTACCATTACCTTTTTTCTTCCGGTGATAATAATAGTTGATATAATCCTGTCGGTAATACGCTTCATCTTTTATTTCAACAGGCGGGAGCGTAGTTGTTTTACTGGATTTTGCCGGAGACGTATCATTTTCCTGATAGGGCTTTGCCTCTTCGTTTTTAGGAAGCCCTGGTTCGTCTTCCCATTCATCATGGTCTGCGAAGGTTACATCTTTGTAATATTCCCTTTTATAAATATATACATCATCGGTCGTTTTGTAATCCTCCATCGGTCCTGCCTGATTGTTTTCCAGACCGGCATCCGATTCATCTTTAGAAAAAGTGACATCCTCAAACTCATAAAACCGAATATATTCCTCCGGTTGGCTTTCTGCCGGTGGTGCCGGTTTTGGATCTTCCCCGGCCAGCGACTCTTTGATTTTCTGTCCAAAAGTTTTCTTCTGTGGCTCCTCTTTTTTAAAAGGATAAGGAGCCAAATCATCTTCACTGTATAGCTCGCTGCTCACCGTTTTGGGATCGTTTTTTTCAGTTGTTTGTCCAATCAATTGGAATTGAAAAAAAACGGCCGCAACAATTAAGCAACCGGCGTGGTAAATTGACTTTTTCATGGCAAATACGATTTAATTAATAAACAGGATAGCTGCCAGCGGTGGGCTCGGCAGAGTGGACAGACTATACTTATTCAAATGAAAATAACAGTCACAAATAAAACTAAAACCTTTGTTAAATGCTGTTAAAGGACGGTTAGGTGATCGTTAATGCTACCGGATGGTCTTAACGGAAACCCGCGGATTTACAGGATGGCTATTTGCAATTCATGCTCTTTTTGTAGCTTTACCCAATATTTGTCAAGTGCATTTGAAACCGCGGGAGGCCGGAAAAGTCCGTGAGTCATTTCCCCGCATCAAAATGCATGGTTAAGCGCATGTTGAATTTTCTTATTTAAAGTAACACCCAAAACGAAGGGAGTCGTTTCTGCTCCGGCTCAAATTTTTCACCTTGGGCCCATGCCGATACGGTGGTGATTTTATTCAATCCAACCACCCGGCGTCTTTTTTTGCCCGGCTTCAAATACGAAAAGGGATTCGTGCCTTAATACAAATGTTCAATTATTCAACATCGAAAAAAAATTCAACATGAAGTCATTTCAATTCTTTTGCCTGGCCTTATTACTGGCCACCACTTTGTTTACAGCTTGCTCTGATCAGGAAGGGGAAGCCGCCCGTGACAAAGCCGTCGAATCTGTACAAGTACCCGCACCGGCTGCACCCGCCGCTGCTCCTGCCAATAACAGTGGCCTGAAGCATTATACCTGCCCCAACAACTGCGCTGGCAGTGGCGGAGAGACCGCAGGAAGCTGTCCGGTTTGTGGCACGGCCTACGTCCATAACCAGGCTTTCCACAACAATGCCCCGGCCAGTGGAGAGATCACGCCGACGGAGGCCGCCCCATCGGGCGAAGCGCAAAATGCCGCCGGAGTTTACCACTACATTTG
>JBFIJS010000185.1:0-7365 GCA_041600595.1 Saprospiraceae bacterium
GACAGTGGTCATGTGTCGGTGCTGTCAGATGTTGGTACGGATGCTGCCGGCGAGTACATCGTCGAAATCAACCCCCCCGGTTGTAGCATTACTTTGAGCACTGTGACTACTGTTTTAATCAAACCCCGTCCGGCGGAGCCAACCCTTTCCGGCCCGGCAAAAGTTTGTGCCGGCAGTGATGTCACGCTGACAGTGGCCAATGGCGAACCCAATGCTGTTTACCATTTTTATTTTTCCCAAAACAATACTTTGCTCGAAACGGGTAGTACTCCCTTTGTGACCTTGTCGCAGCTCCTGGAGGGGCAGTCGGGCAGTTATTTTGCCGTGGCCGAGGTGGACGGCTGCCGGTCGGATGCTTCGCAATGGTTTGACTTGCAGGTTGTTGCACAGGAAATGGTACAGGCATTTGCGGGTGCAGAACAATTGATCTGCGATGAAAAAGATCCGGCCTTTCTGTTGGGAAACAAGCCGTCCGTTGGCAATGGCTTCTGGTCGTCGCTAACGCAGGCTACCGTGCAGCAGCCCAACGAAACAACCACCGCGGTGCACGACCTGGTCCCGGGCGAAAACCATTTTGTTTGGGAAATATCCCAGCCGCTCTGCGATTACTACAGCGCTGATACGACGCTGGTTTATTATGAAAAAATAACCGCCCGCTCCGATATCGGCACCCTCACCCTGGCAGACACCCTCCTTGCGCTTTTTATTTTGGAAAATGACGAAATCGCTGCCGGAGCGTGGGATGTGCGTATTTCCGAAGGGCCAAAAAAAGGAGAAGTAAGAGTGGATGCGGACGGCGTAGCCGTTTACCGCCCTTACCCCAATGTGTTTGGGGAGATACTTTCGACTATGAGGTATGCTCCATGGCCTGCCCCGATGTATGCAGTACGGCCAGCGTCCGGTTGGTCATTGAAACGGGCAATGCTGATGCCACGGATTGTTTTGTGCCCAACCTCATTTCGCCAAATGGTGATGGTGAGAACGATGTGTTTGTCATTCCGTGTGCGGCGGTATTCGAGGGTAGCGAACTGGTGATTTTCAACCGCTATGGTACCCCTGTTTACCAAAGTAATAACTACCAGAACAACTGGGACGGCACCTATGACGGGGAGCCTTTACCGGTTGGGACCTATTTTTATCAGCTATCGCTAAATGATGATGCCCGGACCGTGCGGCAGGGGTACGTGGCGGTGGTGCGGTAGTTTTTGCCTGGAGGCGGTTGAGGATGGTTGAGAAGGTTGAGAAGGTTGAGAAGGGTTGAGGAGTTTAAACTAATTCCTGTTCGTGCTTCCGGGGGCGAACAGGACTGAAATACAGATCCATGAGAACACTTTACACGATGTTGTTTCTTTCGCTTTCGCTGTTGGCCACCGCTCAGCAGGAAGCATTGTTTTCCCAGTTTTTTTCTCAGAAAACAATGCTCAACCCCGGTGCAGCCGGAAACCAGGGGGTGCCCTCGCTGACGGCCATTCACCGCCAGCAGTGGGTTGGGCTGGAGGGCGCCCCAATGACGCAGGCTCTGGCCTTTGATGCACCTGTTTTTGCCAACAGGGTAGGAGTAGGTTTGACGATCATCAACGATCAAATCGGGTTTTTCAACGGTACTTACATCAACGCTGCTTACGCTTACCGGGTAACTTTTGGCAGCGGTACGCTGGGCATTGGCCTGCAGGGTACTTACCGCCAGCAACGAACCAACTGGGGCGAAGTAGAGACCATCACCCGGCGAATCGATCCCACCGCCGGCGAGGATATGTCCGTCCCCCTTTTTAATGTTGGAGCCGGCGTGCATTTTGAAAACGAGCGTTTTTTTGCGGGTATGTCCGTGCCTTATTTACTGGAAAAGAGTTTTACCAAAAAATACCAGGGCATCGTCAATGACTTTTCCGGTACGGTGCCGCATCTGTTTGTGAATGCGGGCTGGGTCATCCCGGTCACGGCCGATTTCCGCCTGCGGCCGGCTTTTGCCACCAGAGTTGTGAAAAATACCCCGCCTGGTTTTGACCTGCACTTCAGTGTCGGGTTTTTGGAAAACAGCCGCCTGTGGACCGGAGCGACCCTGCGCTGGGGACAGTCAAAACTGGCCACCGCCGGCGATGCACTTTCCCTGATGTGCCAATACCAAATCAGTGAAAAAATGAATATTGGGTTTGCTTACGACTTGTCGATCAATGGCTTACAGCAGCAGACGGCGGGTACGTTTGAGCTGTTGCTCGGTTATTCATTTATCCGGGAAGGTATGGGCGTTCACAATCCCCGTTTTTTTCAATAACGCAGGCGCCGCCTCAGTTCAGAACATTGAGGACATACCGCTGGTAGTTCCCGCTGCCGATATTGCCACCACAGTCGGCGGCGTTGTTTTCGGTAAAGCCCTGGATGGTGTTTGGCCGGTTGCTGTAAGAAGGCCGGCTTTGGAGCCATTTTGCGTTTTGAAAAACAGGGTTGAACAAGGATGGCAGGATGCCGGAAGGTTTGAGAATGGAGGTGTTACAGATCGCATCGACCGTTTCCCGATCCACATCTCTGACCACCTGACCCGAAAATTTCAAATTGGGTAGTCGGCTGGCCACGTCGGAGATCGTAACGCCGCTGGCGGTGGCCCGGCCCTCAATCAAATTGATGAGTGTCAGGGAGTTGTACTCGGCTTTCAGGGCGTCGAGCAAGTGGCTTTTGTGCATGAGGTTGGCCTCAAAGGTGAGCAGGTAGTAGAGTTCATATTCTCTTTCAAAATTCTTCAGCATGCCGGTCGTGATGAACAGATTGCCGCCCGGCAAGGCATAGGCATGCTGGAGGTCGTCATTATCAATGATATAAACTTCCCATCCGCCCGACCACCGGTTGTTACTTGGCGATTGCTTGTCCAGTTGCATGACGTTGGTGGCCTGGGTAAAAAGGGTTTGTACGTACCAGTAAACAGTGGTGTCGTAGGGGTGGACTTTGGGTATGAACTCGTTGCTGGCGAGGATGTCGTTGAGAAGAAGGTAGCCCAGATGTTCTCTTTTTGCTTTGGTAAAAACGTCTTCCTGCGGGACTTCGACAGGGTCGCCCTGACAGGCGTTGAAAAGGAGTGCCAATAAAAGGATGGTACTTGAAAGCCCTATCCCAAATGCTGGCCAGCGGTTGCCGGTTTTCATCTTTATCTCTTTATGTTACGTCAGTAGTGTTTGTTATGGCCCGTTTGCGGGCCGACCAAAACGGTACTGACTGCAAAAATTACACCGTAAAGTGTTAAATATTGAGATTGGGCTTAATGTGTATGCTGACTGGACAAGAGGCGTAATAAGTATTCGCCGTAGCCACTTTTGATATATTTATTGCCGAGGCGTTCGAGCTGTTCATCTCCGATGAAGCCCATTTCCCAGGCGATTTCTTCAATACAGCCGATTTTCAGACCTTGCCTTTCTTCAATGACCTGAATGAACTGGCCGGCCTGGAGGAGGGAATTATGGGTGCCTGTATCCAACCATGCAACTCCCCTGCCAAGAACGCCGACTTTGAGTTTTCCCATCTGGAGGTACTGCTTGTTGACATCGGTTATTTCGTATTCGCCGCGGGGGCTGGGCTTGAGGTTTTTCGCAATGTCAACCACGTCATTATCGTAAAAGTAGAGGCCCGGAACGGCATAGTTTGACTTGGGTTTCTGCGGTTTTTCCTCAATGGAGAGGGCATTGAAGTTCTTATCGAAATCGACCACTCCGTAGCGCTCGGGGTCTGCAACCTGGTACGCAAAAATGACGCCTCCGTCGGGGTTGGCGCTGGCCTGCATCAGTTCGGGCATGCCTGCTCCGTAGAAAATATTGTCACCCAAAATGAGCGCTGCGGGGTCTTTGCCAATAAACTGTTCTCCGAGTACGAATGCCTGTGCCAGTCCGTTGGGCTCGTGCTGAGCCACGTAGGAAAAATTGCAACCGATCTCGCTGCCGTCTTTCAATAATTTTTCAAAATTGGGCAGGTCGTAAGGGGTGGAGATAATGAGTACGTCTTTGATACCCGCCTGCATCAGCGTAGAGAGCGGATAATAGATCATCGGTTTGTCGTACACCGGCATCATCTGCTTACTCACGGCCAACGTTAATGGCCAAAGACGGGTGCCGAGTCCTCCGGCAAGAATAATTCCTTTCATGTCAGTTTTCAGTTTTCAGTAGGCAGTTGGCAGTAGGCAGTTGGCATATCCAAACTGCCCACTGCCTACTGAAAACTGCCCACTGTTTACCCCGCCACATTCGCCACTTTCAACAGGTGGCGGATGCGTAAAACCAGTTCGTCCGGTTTAAAGGGAGCGATGATAAAATCTTTTGCACCCAGCCGGAGTCCTTCCAGCATGAGGCTGTCTTCGTTGAGAGGGGCACCGACCAGGATGGGCAGGCCGGGATCAATTTCCCTGGAAATTTTTTGTACAATATCCAGCCCTTGATAGTCGGGGAGTTGCAGATCGACCACGACCAGGTCGGGTTGTAATGATCCGGCTTTCTCCAGTGCTTTTTTGGCCGTATGAACGACGGATAGCTCCCACCCGAATTTACGGAAACGGTATTCGAGGGAGGTGAGCAGGAAATCTTCGGTGGTACAGAGTAAAATTTTCATCGTATAATCGGTATATGGGTAGTTGTGGGGTGATCGTTGGGATCACACCAAATGAGTTGTTTTTTTTTCAATCAATATTGGGCCAATCTTCTCAGTTGCTCCCGCAAGCGCGCTGCGGGGAGAAATAGCTGTTCCAGAGGGACGGCAAAAGGAATCGGTGTATCCAGGGACGCGACCCTCATTACGGGAGCGTCGAGGTGTTCAAACAAATGCTCGGCAATGTAAGCGGCCAATTCTCCGCCCAGGCCGCCGAACAGAGTATCTTCATGCAGGAGGAGCACCTTGCTGGTTTTTTTGACAGTAGCCTGAATGGCCTCATAATCCAGTGGCAGTAAGGTTCGCAGATCAATAATCTCCGCATCGATACCTTCCTCTTCCACCGCTTTTTGTGCCCAGTGAACGCCCATGCCGTAAGTAATAATGCTCAGCTCACGGCCCTCCCTGACGGTTCTGGCTTTCCCAATTTCAATGGTGTAAAAATCATCGGGAATGGCTTCGGTCAGGCTTCGGTAGAGTGCTTTGTGCTCAAAATACATGACCGGGTTGGGATCTTCGAAGGCGGCCAGCAACAGGCCTTTGGCGTCGTACGGTGTAGAAGGGTACACGACTTTCAACCCGGGCGTATGGGTAAACCAGGCCTCATTGCTTTGCGAGTGAAACGGACCGGCACCAACGCCACCGCCTGTTGGCATACGGATCACGACATCCGCATTGGCCCCCCAGCGATAATGGATTTTAGCCAGGTTGTTGATGATCTGGTTGAAGCCGCAGGTCACAAAATCGGCAAACTGCATTTCCATCATCGCTTTGTACCCTTTGAGGCTGAGGCCAAGTGCGGTACCGACAATGGCCGATTCGCAGAGTGGAGTGTTTCTCACCCGTTCTTTGCCAAATTCTTTGGTGAAACCATCGGTTATTTTGAATACGCCACCGTAGTCGGCAATATCCTGTCCCATTAAAACGAGCCGGTCGTGACGTTGCATCGCAGTGCGGAGGCCATCGGAAATGGCATCAATAAACCGCTTCTCACTGCCCTCTGACTCTCCCTTCTCGAAGCTAGTTCGGGATTTCGCTGCGCTCAGGCTGCCCACCGGAGCATACACATCTGCCAATTCTTCCGCTGCCGTTGATTCGACAACGGGCTGTGACACCGTAGCCTGCCAGGCAGCATTGATTTCAGCTTTTATCTCCTGGCGTATTTCTTCTATTTTTTCTGATGTTAACAGGCCCTGTTCAACCAGGTAGTGTTCATAATTGGAAACGGGGTCTTTAGCGGCCCATTCATCCATCAATTCCTGCGGGACGTATTTGGTACCCGAAGCCTCTTCGTGGCCCCGCATGCGGAATGTTTTGCATTCGACCAATACCGGGCGGGGGCGCTCACGCAGGTCAGCCGCTATTTTGGCCAGAGCAGTAAAGACCTCCAGAATATTATTGCCGTCGAGGATGTGCGACTCCATGCCGTAGCCGATCCCTTTGTCGGCAATGTGCTGGCAGCGGAACTGTTCATTGACGGGGGTGGATAGCCCGTAGCCGTTGTTTTCCACGATGAAAATAACGGGCAACTCCCACACGGCGGCCACGTTCAGTGCCTCGTGAAAATCGCCCTGGCTGGTGCCTCCGTCGCCGGAAAAGGCCAGGGCTACTTTCTTCTCTTTACTCAGCTTGTGAGCCAGCGCAACGCCGTCGGCCAGCGCCAACTGCGGCCCCAGGTGGCTGATCATGCCAACGATGTGGTGATCCAGGGTGCCAAAATGAAAGGAACGGTCCCGGCCTTTGGTGTAGCCGTTTTTTTTTGCCTTGCCATTGGGCAAATAATTTTTCCAGGGGGACTTCTCTGGTGGTGAAAACACCGAGGTTGCGGTGGAGTGTGAAGACCATTTCATCTTCCTCCAGTGCGCTGGTCGCTCCAACAGAAATTGCCTCCTGACCGATGCCGGAAAACCATTTGGAGATCTGGCCCTGTCGCAGCAGGATCAACATTTTTTCCTCGATCAGGCGGGGACGAAGTAAACGGCGGTAAAGTTCGAGCAATAACTTATTGCTCCATTTTCCTTTTTTATAAATGATTTGGTTGGTGGTTGCTGTGGGCATGGGCGAATTAGAAATAATTGGATGGAAGCGGTGAATATTTTGGTAAATATTAAAAACACCAACCCCATCGACCCTTAAAAAAGGTACGCAAAGATAGGTTTCTGCGGCATTCTGGACAGGTCGGGTCCCTTAATTTTTATGATTTCATCTTATAAACTTTAATAATATTTGTTCGTCTCGCTTTTTCAAATTAAATTTACATCATTCCCACCCATCATATATCCAAATCAATACATTAGCTCCAAATGTACGCTTGAAACCAGGCATCCCATTTCGCATATCCGATATCGCAACATCCCCAACAACACATCTTATTTATAGTCCCGGATCATCGCCAGGATGGATGTTTCGTCCTTACTAACTCAATTTTCAACGGGAAAAGGGTTGAGAGGAAATCAAGGGTCGAGGTGATTGGCTACCTGTTCAATAGCTCCTTACTGCTCCCTGATTTCAGCTGTCGATCCTTTTCTGAAACCGACTTATTATGACACGACTACTTGTACTCCTCGTAGCGGCTATCTGGCTGCTCCCAACCCGTGGCCTGTCCCAGTTTGATGAAGCAGGTATCTTCTTTGGTGTTTCCAACTACTCTGGCGACCTGACGGAAAGAATGGTCGAGCCGTTGGAATTCAATAATGCCTGGGGATTTTATGTTCGGAAAAAAATCCGGGATCGCCTGGGTTTGAA
>JBFIJS010000186.1:0-7346 GCA_041600595.1 Saprospiraceae bacterium
AGTGAAACAAGGTCGTCGCCCATAAAAAGAGGCCGCACTGTCAGGTGCGGCCTCTCTTTTTTCCATTTTCGTTTTACAGTCAATTTCCAGGTCAGAAAGTCCGGTATTCAGAATCCAGGTATTGGTTAGCTTCTGCCTCGGCGAAGGTCGAAGTGGCGCTGTCCCAATGCAGTTTTTTATTGGGAAAACGACCAGCAATCACACCCAGCAGGATAGTTTCGGTGAGTCTTGCTGCATAGGAAAACGGAGCGCTGCAGGTATCCTTACCCAGACAGGCATCCACAAATTGATGGTAATGCTTCTTACCCTCCGATTCATAGTTCCGGATAGGTTGTCCCAATTCGCCTGATTTCGAAATTTCCTCAATTTCCTTGCTGATGTCCTGGTATTTTCCTTTGACGATCAGGCGTGGCAACTCCATAAAATGAGGCAGCAACAGACGCCCTTTTTCCCCGATAAACATGGCTCCCTGCTCCGGCAATTGCTCGCCGTTGGGCAGCTTCAAATGCCTGTGCTTTTTAGGCGCCCCTACCCCATCGTACCATACCCACTTGAATTTATCGGTGGTATATCGGGTGCCGGGAAATTTATAGGTCACGATGTTGTGTTCCGGAAAACCATATCCATTTGGCTTGCGGCACTTATTTTTAATGGTGGTGGGAATATCCAACGCCAGGGCATTGTACGGCGTATCGAAGATGTGAACCCCCATGTCTCCCAGCGTACCACAACCGTAATCGAGTAATTTCCGCCAGTTTCCCGGGTGGTAATAGCCTTCTTTATAGGGCCTTTGAGCTGCCGTTCCCAACCAGAGATTCCAGTCCAGATGATCCGGTACCGGATCGGAGCCTTGTGGTTCGGGACCATCGTAGCCCCAGTTTTTCGGCGACCACGCCCGGACACATTTTACCCGCCCGACGATCCCCGACTGGATCAGCAAGGTGGCCAGTTTGTAATCGTAAAATGAGTGTACCTGAATCCCCATCTGGGTTACCAGGTTTTTCTCTTCCGCCATTTTCCGCATGGCCCTGGCTTCGGAGACGTGGTGGGTCAGGGGTTTTTGGCAATAAACGGCTTTGCCCATTTCCATAGCCTGCAACGAGGCTGGTGCGTGGGTATGATCCGGCGTCGAAACGACTACGGCGTCGATTTCACCCCCCATTTCCTGCAACAGCTTGCGGTAATCAGCATAAACCCTGGCTTTGGGAAACATCTTGCGGGCCGCTTCCAGGTTGTTTTTAT
The DNA here is from genome assembly GCA_041600595.1 of Saprospiraceae bacterium. Lineage (GTDB taxonomy): Bacteria > Bacteroidota > Bacteroidia > Chitinophagales > Saprospiraceae > UBA6168. Next base: position 1,243 of record JBFIJS010000186.1, read on the forward strand.
CGACATCACAAAGGGCTGCTACTTCAACCGCCTGGTGGGAAGAAATAGCTTTCAGATCTTCCATCCCCATTCCTCCAACTCCGATGTGGGCCGTTCGTAACTTGCCGTCTGTGGCCAATGCCCAGGCAGGAGCGGGCAGCAAAGTGGCGGAAGATAAAACAACCGTATTCTTTAAAAAGTCTCTTCTTTTGATTTTGCTCATCGTTTTGAAATTTAAGTTTTACCAAAAAATAATACCCTCAGCAAGGTACAAAAGAAAGTCACTTTTCCTCGTTCTCAAACAATGGATAAGGGAGGTTTTCTTGCAGAAATGCATTTTACGGAATTTCCAAAAGGAAGCTGTCACGATTCCGGCGGGTAACTTTTGGGAAAAATAATCCCTTTCGCCAATGGCAAATACTCAATTTCAAGAACCGGCGGGAAAGGAATGTTTCAAACCCATGCAATTAGCTCACCGATGTCCTGTTGATCAGGTTTTACACAATTTTGGTTGATGAGAAGTCACCACTACCCGATGCGTTTCAACCTTGGTACTTCCTTCGCTACCATTTGCACTGTGTTGCGGATGCGTTCCTCTACCAGGATGATTTTTCCATCACGCAGCATATTTAAGGTTTGCGGCATGGCGTGACGAACGGTGATCAACTCCAACCCTTCACTATCGATATTAACTTTAAAGTCCTTTTCGATGCTCTTGGCAAACTGGAAAACTTTATCATCGATGTGGTTGACACAGACCGCAAAACTAATGGCGGTATTTTGCATGAGGTTGACCTGCAGGCGGAACTCAGCTATTTTGGTAAAAATATAACTGATGTGATGCTCGGCTACAAACGAAAAATCCCGGGTGGAAATATTGAGGAGGGCCTGGTTACCTTCAATGGCAATCATTGGCGGGTAGGCATCATCCACTTCCGGACCGATAAAGGTGCCTTCGCCCGATGGGTCAATGAATGATTTTACAAAGAGTGGAATACTCTTGTTTTGCAGCGGTTTGATCGTTTTGGGGTGAATGACCTTTGCACCGTAGTAAGTCATCTCGATGGCTTCCCGGTAGGACAGGCGGTCCAGCTTGGTGGCATTTTCAAATTTGCGCGGATCGGCGGTCAAAACGCCGGGTACATCTTTCCAGATGGTCATACTTTCCGCATCCAGACAAAAAGAGAAAATGGCGGCTGTATAATCCGATCCTTCCCGTCCGAGCGTAGTGGTAAAATTTTCGGTGGTACTGCCAATGAAACCCTGTGTCAGCAAAAAACCGTCCTTTTCCAGCATTGGCTGTACTTTGGTTTTGGCATTCTCAATGGTTTCCTCCCATTGTACCCAACCTTCCCGGTAAATATTGTCGGTGAGGATGATATCGCGGGCATCGAGCCATTGGGTCGGCAGTCCAATTTTATTAAGATAAGCGGCAACGATTTTTGTAGAAGTCAACTCTCCAACCGAGACTATCTGGTCGTAAACAAAATCATAATTGGGATGCGGTTCTTCTTCCAGGGTCCATTCCACGGAAACAAAGGTGTCGTTGACTTCATCGAATACCGGGTCGCCCGCAGCGAATAACTCCCGCATCATGGTGTAGTGCCATTCTTTGAACTCGTTGAAAATTTTGGCGGCTTCCCCGGTTTGGTTGGCATGAGCGTTTACGACATCTTCCAGCTTATCTGTCGATTTACCCATAGCTGAAACCACGATAATTAATGGATCATTTTTGAAAGTCTGGAGGATGGAGGCTACATTTTTAACCGAACTGGCGTCTTTCACCGATGCTCCTCCAAATTTGAATACTTTGAGCTTGTTCTTCATCCCAATGTTTGTTTAACTGCCTACCGCTTAAAAAACGATTGACCGCCGGCTAACGCCAGCGGTCAAACAGCAATATGCTTTATAAAAACGGGTCAAAGATATGGAAGTACCCTGGAGTAATCCCGTTTTTTTTGTCTTATTTACAAAAAGCAGCTGAAACAACCAGATTACATGGTTTTTTTTAACATATTAAGATGACATATTAAAAAAAGAGTCATTTTGGCTGAATTCCGGTGTTTGAGAAAGGCCTTTATTCTTGAACTGACGCTTCCCATTGGGATTCAACATTCCCCTAAATTTTACCAACCACCAGCTGCCTGGCCACAGGCTTGCTTCCGTCAATATGCAACCAAACAATGTAGTGTCCTTCTTTCAGCTCCCTTAAATCTATTTGGAAAAATTTGCTGTAAACCTGATCGATTTTTACCGCTTTTACCAGGATTCCCAGATCATTGTAAATGGACAGAGTAACATCTTCCCGGCCAACAATAGTCTCCAGATTCACTTTCACAAAATCATTGGCAGGATTGGGAAACAGGGTAAAATCAATCAGGTCTGCATAATGCAGCGTCAAAGTTTCGGAATAACTGGATGTACCATCGAAATAAACCAGTTGTACCCGGTACATATTCTCGCCTGTCGCTGGCTCCAAATCGTAACCTTCGTACAGGACAGGCCGGTTGCCGCCTTCAGATTCGACTACCCCGATGGGTACAAACTGCGCTCCGTCGAGAGATTTCTCCAGGATATATTCTTTCACCTTGAATCCTTCGTTATGCACCCAGTAAAGGGTAGCATATTCCATTTCCTTTACAGCTTCCAGACTCAGGTTTTCCTGAGCCGCTGCGACCAGATTCAACGTGGAGGATGAACTGAACACCAACCAGCCTATCGCCTCCGTCGTATGGTTAACCTCATCATCCAGCCATTGCTCCTCTTCGACCTTGACCTGTACACTGGAATGGTTCAAGTTCTGGTGGCGAATTGCACAGACATCACCTCCGTCGAACGTATGAAAGCTGGCCAGAAAGCCAGGATCGGAAAACGTACTGCCAAAGTCAATGGTGTACCAATTATGTGTAACACTATTCGATGTGATACCTGCTTTAAAGTGAGCGCCACCGTGGCTGAATGCCCCCTGATTCAAAGCAATATAGTGAATCGTTTCTTCGGCATGGCTGCTGAGGTCTTCTTCTTGTAACTTCAATTGAAAACTGGCAGCGCCCACGTTGCGTGCCCTTGGTGCCACTGCGTTCGCATCGTTGTAAGAAGCTACAGTCGTCAACACTACCGGCGTTTCGCTAAAGGTCTGATCAAAAGACTTGGTCACCCACCTGTCGTTGGCGTAAAAACTGCCAGCCTCAAAATCTACCCCATCAATTTGATGATTGCCTTTTGCCATCGCCATGTAGAACAGGGTTTCCGTAGGATGATAACCATTGAGATAATTCCATTCATCCAACTGAAACTCGAACCCCGTCGCTGATACATTTTTAACCCTTGGAATTACCTGTTCGGTGCTGTTTGCCGAAGGCGGACCTAAAATAACGATGGGCTCCCCGGCAAATGGTTTGTTGAAATCAACCCGGTACCAGGCGTGTGCATTGGCCTGTTCTATGATGATCTTGCCGGTTTGTAAAACCACTTCGTCCTTGCATTCGGTATCAAAAGGAGATAGATACTGAACCGGAATGGGGGTCGGGGAACTGCTGCCGGGCGTCACCCAATGGATGCCCCAGTGATCGCCTCCACCTATTTCCGTGTGCAACAATTCAACAAAATAATGCTGCCCAGCCTCCAGGGAAATCGATTCGGATTTTTGGCTCGCATACTTGTCGTATTGCATTTCGTAGGTCCAACCCTGAAAACCAGCAATCTCTCTGGCATTGTCCGGTTGGTTATCCGTGCTCAAGCGCAGGCTGGTAAAGTCGTCACCGGTGACGTAGAAGGTATATTTGCCACTGACTGTCGGTGTAATGAAACCTCTGACTCTGGTTCCGTAATTATTGCCGATATTGGTAGGCCCGGTAGCAGCGGGGTTTAGGTAACTACCTGCCGGATTATTGGGGTAATCCGGATGCCCGGTCAGACTGGAAAGGTCGTAATCATTGATGCCGTGCCACACCTCTCTTAATAACCCTGCCCCCGACGTCCCCTGGCAATCATCCGATGATGACCCTAAAACGGTTACGGTAGCGGTACAAGTTGAGGAGAGACCAAAAGAATTGGTTACTGTTAAGGTTGCAGTGTAGGTACCCGGCTGGCTGTAGCTCGTCGGAGATGCATTCCAACTGGTGATCGTTGCATTGCAGCCCGGCGTAGAACCTCCATCAATATCCTTGCCGCTGAATTGGACGGATTGGCCAGGGAAAGGGAGTTGTAAGGTGAGATTTTGACAAACAGCTTCCGGAGCCGACTCCTGCACCTCCACCGTGATGGTGGTGGACCCCAGGCAACCGTTTCCATCAATCAAATCCACGTGATAATCGCCCGCATGGGATGCGTTTACGTTTGTTGAAATCAAAAAATTATTACCACCGGAACTGGTAGCACTGTATCCATTCGGGCCATTCATGCTTGAAAACTGCGCTCCGTTTGGATTCACACTGAGGTATAGCTGGTCGCCCTGACAAACGACCACCCGGCAATCACTGTGGTTATTCCACCCATTATTATTGATGTTGCTTTCGCAAATAAGCAGCAACGGATCACAAGGTGGCACATCAGAAATGGTGAAGCTGATCGTTTGTTGGTCGCACGTCAAACCGGACGAATGGTTTTGACTGTGGACCTTCACTTCAAAGGTGTAATGACCGGCTTCCAGGGAAAGCTGGTTGTAGTCGCCCTTGTAATGGTAAGGGACTATATTCTCCGTATGAGTATCGTTTAATTCCCCGGACACTTTAAAACTGACACTTTCCAGTGTGCCCGAGGTCGTTGCCAAAATATTGTAAGAAGCTGGCAGATCGCTCAACAGGTAAGTACCGCCGTCAACGATTGGAAAAGCAATTGCGCCCGCATTTAAATCATAAAATGACAGACCCGTCAAAGCTCCGTCGCAAGATGTTCCCTGACAGGTACAACCATCTGCGAGAATGACATCATCCTCGGTGTTGGGATTGCCATCGTCGCAGGCAACTCCCGGAGCTTGCTGCCCGGAGGCCCATCGGACAGCGGCATCAAAAATTTTCAATCCATCGGTCGTCAGGTTGGTTGCCGAATGGTTATGCAGGAAAAATCCTACCCGACGGGCCGGTGCATTGATGCCGTTCAAGGCAGCGCCAGCTTCGTAGGCAAATACGAAGGAGCGGGACGAACTTCCGTATTTGTTGCCAATAACGACGGCTGAACTCAGCGGAATACCATAACTGGCGGTTTGGGAAGTATTAAAAATCTGTACGTTGCCACTCAAACCGGCAGCGATGGGGTGAGCAGCCTCAACGATCGTCATCTGGCTTTCATCTCCATCTGTCCCATAATAACTTGTCGAAGACTTGGTGATTCTTAAATCATCAAAAAGAAAAGCCTCGTAACACAGGACCGGAATTTCCACATCTCTGAACTTTGTATTGACGTTACCACTTTGCACAGTAGAACTAATCACGATCAAACCTTTTCCCTGTGCATCGGATAGAGCGCTGAGGTCATCATCGACCACCGACACGTTAAATCCAAGCCATTCCAGTCGTCCTTTTACGGCGGCATCCGAAGCATTCAGGCTGGTGTTTCCCACTACAAAAAGGGCTTCGGTATTGCACCCTCCGTCCTGGCTGCCGCTAGTTGAAAATTCCGTGACACTACTGGTGCAACCAGTTGCGCTTCCGGCTACATTTTTTGGAACAACGTACCAGTAGTAAGTTGTCCCTCCCAAAAGACCAGTCACGGTGGTGGAGGTTCCAGATACATTGCCGGCTACCAGATCGACCGGTGGATTGGATGTGCCCAGATAGACATCATAGGCTGCCGCATTCGATGCGTCATTCCAGGTGAGATTGATGGAGGCTGCATCCAAATTTGTGGATAAATTGATCGGAGAAGCATTGATTGTACAGTCGGGGCTTTCCACTACTGTCACTTTAAACTCGCAGGTTGCTCCATTTCCACTCAGGTCGCCGGCGGTATAAATAACCAAAGCCACCCCTACCGGAAAAGAACTCCCCGGCAAATAAGTTGAAGTAAAGGCAACCAAACCGCAATTATCCGTTGCGGTCGGGGCCGTCCAGTTGGCTGCGCCGAATCCATTCACCGCCGCCACTGTCAAATCCGCCGGGCAATTATTAATCACGGGCGATTGGGTA
>JBFIJS010000187.1:0-7336 GCA_041600595.1 Saprospiraceae bacterium
AGGTGCTCCTCAAGGGATTTTAAGCGATGCATCGGGACGACGCCGCCCCTTAAAATCCCGTTGGGCCGAGCAGTTGGCTGCCTCAATGAAAGTCAAAATTTCCGGCCCACATGTCTCAGTAAAATTTTAAAGAAACTTTTGTTAATCAGTGCTTAACCCTGCTTATTTTCATTTTCTTATGTAAAACATCATGCTTACCAATCAATTAAAAAAAGTATTTGACAGGCTTTTCTCGACGTCGGCAGCCGGGATGTACATAATTTTATTCGCCATTGCCATTGGCGTAGCAACGTTTATCGAAAACGATTTTGGTACGAGTTCCGCCCAGAAGGTCATATTTAAAGCCCGGTGGTTTGAACTGTTGCTTCTGCTATTCTGCATTTCCCTGGTCGTCAATATTGTCCGGTTTCGGATGTTCCAACAAAAAAAATGGGCCCTGTTAACCTTTCACGCAGCGATGATCGTCATTCTGATCGGCTCCGGCGTAACGCGTTACTTTGGATACGAGGGGATGATGCATATCCGGCAGGATGAAACGGCCAATACTTTTTTGTCGGCCGACACCTATCTGGTCTTTGAGGCCATGAAGGACAACAAGACCTATAAATTTGACGAGCCAGTCCTTTTCGCAACCCTCGGCGACAATACCTTTAAAAAATCCTATGTGCTCGGCGGACAGCAGGTGGATGTCGAAGTTTTGGACTTCATGCCCAACCCGACCGAAGTTATGGTTGATGATGAAGATGGACTCCCCATTGTGAAAGTTGTCATGGGAGGAGCCAATGGCCGGGAAGAGTATTTTGTAAAATATGGCGACCGGATCAACATCCGGGGGACCTTGTTTAATTTCCGGGAACCCGCCGATCCCGCAGCGTTCAATATCAAATACGAAAACGATCAGTTGTTCACCAATGCGGGTCAGGTTTTCAGCGTGACCCAAATGGCCACCCAGCAAAAGGACACCCTGGCACCCGGTGTTTATTACCCGCTGTTGTTGCGAAGTTTATATGCCAACGGGTCACAGAGTTTTGTGTTTGGTCAGTTTACCCCGACTGGTCGGGTAGAAATACAATCTTCTGGTCCTAAAATGGCGAGTAACAGTATGGGCGGCCTGTCGATGAAAATAACAACCAATGGAGAAGAAAAACACTTCAATGTGTTTGGCTCAAAAGGCATGGCTGGTCGTCCCCGAATTCTGGAGGTGGGTAATATGGGTTTCTCCGTGGCGTACGGAGCCAAAAACATAGAACTACCTTTTGCTATTAAACTGAATGAATTTATCCTGGAAAAATATCCCGGCACCAACTCTGCCTCCTCCTATGCCAGCGAAGTCACCCTCATCGACAATCGCAGTAATCTGGTACAGGATCAGAGGATTTTTATGAATAATATTTTGCAATACGAAGGCTACCGTTTCTTTCAATCCTCCTTCGACAAAGACGAATTGGGCACCTACCTGAGTGTCAATCACGATGCTCCGGGCACCTGGATTTCCTACATTGGCTATATTTTGCTGACCATTGGCCTGGCCCTTTCTTTTTTCAGCAAAAACAGCCGTTTCCAGCAATTAATGAAAAATATTCAATCGATGCGACAAGCTCAGACTGCTACCGCCACGCTGGTGGTCGGGTTTATTTTGGCATTCACCAATCCCGCTTTCAGTTCGCCGCCGACCGAGCAAAACCTGCCGGCCATCAGCGTTCAGCACGCCAAACTATTCGGAGAGTTGATCCTGCAAGACCACAACGGGCGCTTCAAGCCGATGAATACTTTCGCCAACGAAATACTGCGAAAACTCGCCCGAACCGAACACCTCAATGGACTCAATGCCGAACAAATTGTACTGGGAATGGCGGTCAATCCCCGGGAATGGTACCACGTTCCCCTGATTAAACTTGGACACCACGAGGAAATAAAGAACATACTGGGCACCCAGGAAGCAACGGCCACCTACAGTGATTTTTTTGCCGAAAACGGCAGGTATAAATTGATGGAACACGTCCGGGAAGCCTACAATACCCCGCAACGAGACCGGGGTGTTTTTGAAAAAGAATTAATGAAACTCGACGAGAAAATAAACATCGCCAATATGGTTTTTTCCGGGCGGTTTCTCAAAGTGTTCCCCGTGCCGGGCGACGAAACCCATACCTGGCGTTCGCCCTCCGATATTGGAAAAGTCCAGCATTTGAGTGTGGAAAATTCTTTTCCCGAAAAATTCTATCCGGCCTACATCCCTACCCTGCAACAGGCTTTATCAGACAACGACTGGGATTTAGCCAATCAATTATTGCTGGAATTAAAATCTTACCAGAGAACCAACGGAGGCGATATCATTCCTTCCGAAACCAAGTTAAATGCAGAGATTTTATTAAATAAATTAAATGTCTTTTCCCGTTTGGGAAAAGTGTATGGTTTATTAGGGCTGGTCTTTTTAGGTTTGCTTTTCACTTCCGTTTTCAAGCCCGGCCTCAATTTAGTCTGGCCAACCAAAATAGCATTCGGGCTTTTTGTATTTGCGTTTTTCATGCACACTTTCGGACTGGGCCTTCGCTGGTACGTTTCTGGCCGGGCACCCTGGAGCAACGGTTATGAATCCATGATATACATTGGATTTACGACCGTGCTGGCGGGCTTGTTATTTGCCCGCAAATCACTAGGCGGACTGGCAGCAACATCCGTTTTGGCGTCCACTATTTTAATGGTAGCCGGGCTGAGTTGGCTCGATCCGGAAATCACGCCGTTGGTGCCCGTTTTAAAATCATATTGGCTGACCATCCACGTTTCCCTGGAAGCCGGTAGTTATGGCTTTTTAATGTTGGGTGCATTGATCGGTGTACTGAATTTAATTTTCATGATTTTTGGCAATCAGCGCAATGGAAAAAATGTATACCGCATCATTAAGGAAATGACTTATATCAGTGAAATGACCCTGATCGGAGGGCTGTTTATGATCAGTGTCGGCACTTATTTGGGAGGTGTCTGGGCCAATGAATCTTGGGGCCGGTACTGGGGCTGGGATGCCAAAGAAACCTGGGCGCTGGTGACCATTCTTGTGTACGCTTTTATTTTACATATGCGCTTTATTCCCGGCTTCCGGGGCGTTTATGCCTTCAACGTATCGACACTGTTTGGATGGGCCTCAGTCATTATGACTTATTTTGGCGTCAATTATTATTTATCCGGTTTGCATTCCTATGCTGCGGGTGATCCGATGCCGATTCCGCCTTCCATTTTTTATGCGGCTATTTCTTTAACCATCATCAGTTTGTTAGCTTTTTGGCGGCACAAGGTTTATTTAAAAAATAAAGCTTAATTCTCAGCGAGGGTATATGCCGATTCCGAAATGGTTTATTTATTCTCAAACATTTCGGAATCGGTATAAAAAAATGCCGGGCAGTTAAAAGTTGTCCGGCATTTTATATTTTTTCGGGAAAATAAATTCCCGGCATAATTATTCAAAAAGCAATAATTAATTATTTCAAAACCGCTCCTTCCATAATGATATCGTAATAATACCCGGCGCCAAAGTCCTTATTCAAGGCAATGGTTCCTTCTACTGTCACCACATGCCCCAACGGAATATTTTCCGAAGTTGTAATCGTTAAATCAAGATTTTCGCCCGTTCCATCCTGCATGTGGATCCAGTTTCGGCCCATAATATTCGGATTTATTTTGACACATTTCCCCGTCACTTTAATCACCTTGCCATTATACTTTTCCATATTGGCAAATAAATCAACTAATTTAACCGCACCCTGCGCCGGCTTCACATTAATAGGACCGGCATCCACGACAGCATTTCCCTGTATCCTGTTCAGTGCCTGATCAACGGCGGTGCCACCGGCAGCCGAAGCAGCAGGCTGCTTCCGGATGTCAGAGACCAGATAAACCGTTTCGAACATCCGGTTGTGTTCTTTGCTGAAAAAATTCTTTTTCATCAAGCCGCCCCGGTAATAATAGGTTTCACCAATTTCCACCGGCATTTTGGATACGGCAATCCAGTATTTTTCCCCATTTTCCGACACATTCAGATAGGTATATTTATCGGCTTCCAGCTTTTCCTCGACCACGACTTTCTTCTCCTCATTATTATTGGTGGCAGGCTGCGGAACATCCTTAAAAACGGGTGTTTGGTTGGCAGCAGTCGTCTCACCCGAGTCGGTTGGCTCAGCATCAATAACTTTTGGACCGGAATCACAGGCCACAAAAAAGACCATTAAAAACACGATGGACATGGACGGTAAATACTTCATTTTTTTTATTTTTTTTCTGAAAATTGAATAACAAAGGTAGGAAAACAGGCAGAATAAATACATGATGCTTATTACCAAAGAAAGGAATATTTGCTTCCGTTTTTTTCCAAAAAAGTAACTACGAAACAGCACTATTCTTAACGAAGTAGCTCAACGGATTTTCATGAAAACCGCGGCAGAAAAAGTCCTGTGAAATTAAATCAGGTAAGTGGTCAAGAATAAGTAGGGGAAATGAAATTTTCCATCGGCATGCCCATGGTTTAGAGATTTTCTTTTTTCCAGGTCACAAATTTTGCAAACACAAAAAATCATTTTTTTTCAATACCGAGCAGAGCAGGTCCGGGCGATTTTAGCATGTTTAAAACCGCTGGATTATTTTAGTATTAATTCGGGTTTGGGCCGGGCGGTCCTTACTCATGGTTCCTTCGTAATACAGATATAGAGACAATTTTTTCAACACCCGTATTGAGCAACTCGCCCCAAAGATGTGTTGTTGAACACTGATTTCCGAATTTTTATAATCGTAATGTACCTCCCTGAAATATATATCTGTCCCTACTTTTTTCTTAAATATATCTCTGGACAACCGCACTCCGTACATATAGCTTCGCAAATAACCGGTTTCCAGAAAATTACCGGTAACAGAAGCTCTCGCATTGATCAGGGGCAGCCTGCTGATGGATAAAAAACTGTTTATATTCCGGGAAAGATTTCCTTTACTTTGTTGAAAACGCATACCACTGTTCACCCCCCAGGTTATGAATTTATGTGCCCGAAGGTTGAAACCAAATCGCAGACCCTGCCGGGATTCATTTTCGAATAAACTGTCAATGGTGTTTTTGTAGGATTCGTAAAAGACAATATTTTTCCGGTTATCGTAAGAAGCGGAAACACTGAGCTGTCGGGAAAACCGGTACCGGAGTGAGGCGTAAAGATTGGTCAGGCTCAATTTATTTTTCACTTCACCATTGATCTTCTCGTAAAGATCCATTTCCAGTGAAGTAAAAAGATTCAGGTTTTCTAAAATGGCATCGGAGTGCTGAAAATAGACGAACCGCCGGTCCACATTGGCCCCGTTTCTTTGTTCGATAAAACCCATGGTACTTTGCTGGTATTTGGAAGTGCCGGAGGAAGCATGACTCACGTACGCGCCAAATTGCTTCAGATTGAAATCGACTCCATAATCCGCAAAATTGGGCCTCGACCCCGCAATCGCTCCCAGTTTCAGGCTCCCCACTCTGTGTTCGTACTGCAGTCCGTCAATCGCCCCCATGCTGGAAATGAGCGGGTTGATCTTCCGCCCCAGGGTCAGACTGGAGGTATTGCTGAAGTCATACCTGCCCGAAAGGGCAAATATCTTGACTGCATCCGACAAGTTGTTTTGCACCCGGTCCCATTCCCCGAGGGTGTGCCGGAAAATGATGTAGTTGTCGGTTGAGAAGCGGGTATTGTGCAAGTTATCTCCCCGAAAAGAAAAGGCATACCTCATCCGGTGACGCTCCTGTCCGTCCGAAAGCGTACTGTAAGAGGCTGCGGAAAGCCGGCCTTTTATTTGTTGCTTGAACACTTCTTCCTCTTCCTCTTTTTCCGGCGCTACGGGTACTACTGATTCCGGTACGGCAGGTGGCTTTGGGTCGGTTGGTGGTGGCGTTGCTACCTGCGGTTCTTCCAGTTTTTCAAATTTCAGGAAACGGATCTCATCCGAAACGGCGATTGCTGTTCCTTCCAGAATGGGTTTGCAAACACAGGAAATGGAAGATTTATTTTCCACGACCAATGCTGGCAGGTACTGGTCTCCTTTTTTCAACTGTAAGGTATCGCCAACGCTAATGTTTTCGGTAGAGGAAAATTTTACATAAACATTTTGGGAAGAAACATAGGACACTTTTCCGGTTTCGAGCACCGACCTCACCTGGCCGAAAAGGGACAGTGCAGTGACGCATAAAGTAAAAATGAGCAGTAGCTGTTTCATATCCGCATAAATATCATTTTTCCCCATCCGGATGGCAAGAATAACATGCCGGACTGGCATATTGATACCCTGAAACCCCCTGGTGGTCGTCGGCTGATAGGATTGGATCATCGTGTTCGTGACAATCGATGCAACTGAATGTGGCAAAATTTCCTCCTAAATGACACTCGCTGCAAAGTGTCCATTCGCCATCGTGTTTGCCACTGTAAATAGGGAAGTACATGCCATCGTGGTTAAAAGTGGAGGGTGTCCAGGCGGTTTCCGAATGGCAATCCTCACAGGTAGTAGGAAAACCGGCCGCAGCGTGGTTCGGGTTATTGGCGTTGTTGTAATCATTTTCATGACAGCCAAAACAAGTGTTCGGCGTGTTGTTATAATTACCATTATGGCAGAGCGCACAGTCATTCGCAATGATGGCGTGGGCACCGTTCAACTCCCAATAATTATCATGGATCGGGAAAGTCGCCGGCATCCAGTCGGGATCGGTGGTATGACAGGAAGCGCAATCCGTGGAAATACCAATAGCCTGGTGATTGGGATTGGTCGTTTGATCATAGTCCGGCTGGTGGCAGCCCACACAGGTATTCGGCGTGTTATTGTAATTCCCGTTGTGGCAGGTCACACAATCATCGGCAATCGCCGCATGCGCCCCGTCGAGCACCCAATAATTATCGTGGATCGCAAAGGTCGCCGGCATCCAGTCGGGTTCCGTCGTATGGCAGCTCTCACAATCGGTCGGAATACCCAACGCCGGGTGGTTGGGATTGACACTCGCATCGTAATCGGCCTGATGGCAGCCCACACAGGTATTCGGCGTATTGTTGTAATTCCCATTATGGCAGGTCGCACAATCATCGGCAATCGCCGAGTGCGCCCCATCAATGACCCAATAGGTATCGTGAATAGCAAAGGTCGCCGGCATCCAGTCGGGCTGGGTGGTATGACAGCTCTCGCAATCGGTCGGAATACCCAATGCCGGATGATTGGGATTAACACTCTGGTCGAAATCGGCCTGGTGGCAGCCCACACAGGTCGTCGGGGTGTTATTGTAGTTGCCATTATGGCAACCGGCGCAATCATTGGCCACCGTTAAATGCGCACCATCCAGCAC
>JBFIJS010000188.1:0-7331 GCA_041600595.1 Saprospiraceae bacterium
CCTCCGCTGAAAACCCACCTGATGGATGACTGTTGTACTATTGCCGGCAGGGATTTATCGCTTGATCATCCTTGATTTGGTGATTACTTCCTTACCTTCACCCACAAAATAAATTTGCTGCATTATGAAAAAACAATTACTACTTTTTGGATTGCTGTCCATTTCTGCTCTGCTTTTTTCCCAAAACAACATGCTGTCCACCAATCCATTGGCGGAAGAGATTATGTTGGAAAATTACGACCCGGCGGATTACCTGCCTGCCAGCGTGATCGATGACCCGGCCGAAATTGTCCAGGCGATCAACGATGGGATTTCGACCGATTCGTTGTATGCTTATCTGGTGCATTTGAGTTCTTTTGAAAACCGGAACACCGGGTCGGATACCGTTTCCCAAACCTATGGCATGGGGGCTGCCCGCCGTTGGGTGTACGACCGCTTTGTTCAGATCGGGGCGGAAAATGGTGGCCGTTTGATTCCTTCTTATCTGCAATTTGACCAGAACATCTGCGGAATGTCGCAGCATCGCAACGTCTTTGCAGTTTTGCCGGGCACCAACAAAGATATGCCCGGGGTGATTTTGATCGAGGCCCACCTTGACAGCCGCTGTGAGGACAACTGTGATGTTGACTGCGAGGCACATGGTATGGAAGACAATGGCAGCGGAACGGCCCTGGTCATCGAACTGGCCCGGGTGATGAGTCAGCTGGCTTTCGACCGGACAATTGTCTTCATGGCCACTACCGGGGAAGAACAAGGACTGCACGGGGCCGATGCTTTTGCCAAATACGCAGTGGCTAAAGATATTCAGATCAATGCCGTGCTCAATAACGATGTGGTCGGTGGAATCATCTGCGGTGAGACGTCCTCGGCGCCATCCTGCCCCGGCCTCAATCACATTGACAGCACGCAGGTACGACTGTTTTCGCAGGGATCATTCAATTCCCGCAACAAGCAGTTGGCCCGCTTTATCAAAATGCAATACCAGGAGGAGCTGTTACCATTTGTTTCGGTGCCAATGCTGCTGACCATCATGTCCGCAGAGGACCGGACGGGCAGGGGAGGGGATCACATTCCCTTTCGCCAGCAAGGCTTTGCTGCGATGCGTTTTTGTTCGGCCAATGAGCACGGAAACGCCAACGTATCCGATCCGGATTACCACGACCGCCAGCACACGACGAGCGACATATTGGGCGTGGATACCGACGGCGACAATGTTCTCGACAGCTTTTTTGTCGATTTTAATTATTTAAAACGCAACGCCGTCATCAACGGGGTGGCGGCAAGTATGGCTGCGATCGGGCCCTTTACGCCTGATTTTACGGCCACTTATTTCGACGACCTGGTGACGGTAACCATTGATGATCCGCTCAATTATGGCCAATACCGGGTCATGGTGCGCAAGCTGGATAATGATTTTGATACCGTTTTTACAACCACCGATCCGGTGCTGACTTTTCCTTACGATGTCAATTTTTTCACCACCTACTTCAGCGTGGCGAGTGTGGATGAGAAGGGCATCGAGAGTTTGTTCAGTGCAGAAAAACGGGGAGATGAAGTGAACGCCGCCGGCGAAGTGCAGGACGATCAGAAACCGGCCCGGCAAGTAGAGCTTTTTCAGAATCGCCCCAACCCTTTCGATGAGGCGACGTGGATCGTTTACGAAGTGCACGAAAAACCTTCCTACCGTGAAGCCTATATCCTGATCACCGACCTGAACGGCCGGGAGATTACCCGCCTGCCCGCCGAATTGAATGAGGGCACCAACGAGATTTTGTACGACCACGGCTACAATAAAACGGGTGTCTATGGTTACAGCCTGGTGGTGGATGGTACAATAATGGATACTAAGCGGATGGTTTTCGCTAATTGACGGCAAATGTTTGGCGATGGAGGTATTCAACCCATCCATCGCCAAACATCTGCAGCCATCTTACAATATGGACCTTCTCGACGATCAGCATATCAGTGAAATGTCCGGAAGCTATGAGTTTTACCGGGACTTCCACAGCGTGGAGCAGGCCGAGGCATTTGCAGAGTTGTTAAAAACCAACCGTATTCCATACAAGCTGGAGAAAAGCCAGACCCTGCTGGATGCGGCAATTGTCGGGCATGGCCTCGTGCCGCCGGCTCTGATAAAAATCCGTTCCAGCGACTTTACCCGGCTCAACAGGATCCTGCGGGAAAAAGTACTGAGCGATCCACAATTCGTTGAAGAGCATTATCTCCAGCAATTTGAAGACAAGGAATTGATCGCCATCGTCCGGCAGCCGAACGTTTGGAATGTGGAAGATGTAACCACCGCCCGGCGCATTCTCAACGACCGGGGGATTCCCATTCCTAAAGAACACGTCGAAGATTTTATCCGGCAAATCAATGCAGAATTGCGGAAAGGCAAAAAGGCCAATCCGGCGTGGCTGCTGTTTTATCTGGCGCTGGTCTTGTTGGGTGGCTTTTTGGTTAATCCTTTTTTCCTGATCGGCGGGATAGGCATGGGTTGGTATTATTGGCGGGATAAAACTATTGACAACCAGGGCGTTAAATTTTACACTTTTGAAAAAAACACCAGGTTTTACGGAAAGGTAATCTTCTATTTTGGGTGGCTGAGTCTTTTTATCGGGGCTTTGCTGGTGTATAAAATAGGCAACTCCAAAACACTGATCCTTCACCACTGGGCAGACCCTGCCCCTCAGGAAATATCTTTTTAACTGCATCCCGCCCTGACAACAGACGGCCCCGACCTCTGAAAATCCTGTAAGGCCGGGCAGGTACACTACTGAAAAGCGATTGATTTAAATTGAAGCCCGTACCTTCGCAACACTTTCCAACAGAGAGCGTTTTTTGATGGTTGATCGGATGGCTCCTTAAAAATACTCTGTAGTTTAAATTAGTTTATGAAATGCGGCGCAGGGAATTTTCAGCTTCATTTGACCCCCAACAGCCAGCCTCGAATTCACTTCGGGGTGCGCCTCCAGGGATTTTAAGGGGGAAAAGGTGGCAACGCCACCTTTTCCCCCTTAAAATCCCTTTGGGCCGAGCAGTCTGATGCCTCAAAGCGAGATGAATCCTCCGGCCCACTTGCATGAAAAAAAATTAAAGAAAATTTAAATTACAAATTAATAAAAAGCTACCAAACAATTTCTTAACCCGCCTCAGTATTCATGGCGACACCGCAACGGCTGCGGACTGCCGGCTGCGGATTGCAAACAAAAAAAAATGGTTTTACTGGATAACTACGATGTAAGAAACCTGGGCAACCTCGAGCTGTTGGCCAAACAAGTGGTGGAAGGGTTTATCATCGGCTTACATAAAAGTCCTTTTCACGGGTTCTCTGTTGAATTTGCGGAGCACCGCCTGTACAATCAGGGAGAAGGCACCAAGGATATCGACTGGAAAGTCTATGGCCGAACGGATAAAATGTTTGTCAAAAAATTTGAGGAAGAAACGAACCTTCGGTGCCAGATTGTCGTGGATGCTTCCTCTTCCATGTATTTTCCGGAAGAAGGTAAAGATGGTAAAAACTACACCAATAAGCTGCGGTTTTCAGCACTCGGTGCGGCTGCTCTGATGAATTTGCTGAAAAAACAAAGGGACGCATTCGGGCTGACCATTTTTGATGATAAGCTGGTCGAGCATACCCGCTGTAAATCCAGCACTTCGCATTATCGCCTGCTGCTGACCTACCTGCAACGGCTGATCGACAACCCCGAACGGAATAAAACCACCTCCGCTGCGGAATCGCTGCACCTGATTGCAGACAGTATCCACAAGCGGTCGATGGTGGTTATTTTCAGCGATATGTTTGAGTCGAAAGACAATGCGGATGCGCTTTTTTCTGCCCTGCAGCACCTCAAACACGCCAAGCACGAAGTGGTACTCTTTCATACGGTAGATAAGTCGCTGGAAATGGATTTTGCGTTTGAAAACCGGCCGTACCTATTTATCGATATGGAATCGGGTGAGGAGCTCCGCCTTCAGCCGAATCAGGTAAAAGAGCATTATGTGGAGCAGGTGTTACGTTTCAAAGAAGAACTTAAAATGAAATGCCTGCAGTATAAAATTGATTTTGTCGAAGCCGACATCAACGCCGGGTTCCGGCCCATTTTGCAGGCCTGGCTGGTTAAACGGATGAAGATGAAAGGATAGATGAGGCGTGTGATCCGGTAACATTTCGGATAAACTACTGAGTCAAAACATGAGCAAATACACGATCTGCCTTTTATTTTCTTTTTCCCTGTTTGCATGGACCGGCTGCTACGAGCCAACGGAAGGCTGCCTGAACATTGATGCCGTAAACTACAATGTGGCAGCTGACGACCCCTGTGCGGATTGCTGTACTTTTCCAACCCTGACCCTGAGCATGCAGCACATCGCTCAATCGGTTTCGGATTCCGCTTCTTTTCGCTACGGTGTTTTTTATCAAGACCCCGCCAACGCTTTCCCGGACGATTCCTTTCTGGTGGACCGGGTGCGGTTTTTTATTTCCAATGTTCATTTAATCACGGATCAGGGCGAACGGATCGGCCTGACCGACACCCTGAATCTAAGTTTTGCGGACGGTACGTCGCTCGCTGTTCCGGATAACTTTGCCAAACTGGACCGGGATATCTTCCAGGCCAGAACCCTGGGCACCATCCGCACCCAGGCGGTCATTGAAGAGGTACAGTTTACGATCGGACTGGAAGAGTTTTTGCGGGATAAAGAAATAAGTTCCGGACTTCCCGCCGGACACCCGCTCAGTACCAGCTCTGACTCTCTGATTTATGAAGACGGCGTTGGCTACACCTCCAACCTGCTGATTGTCAGAAGAGACACCATGCCAACAACCGACTCCCTCGTTTTTCGTTATTTCGAACCCTACACCTTCCAGCTGCCATTGGCCTCCCCTTTAACGGTCAAAAGAGGCTTTAAAATGAGACTGACATTAAGGGCTAATTATCTGGCCTATTTTGCCGGTGTGAACTTCCGGAATGACAGTTACCAGACAATCCGGGAAAAGATCCGCAATAATCTCATTAATGTGTTTTCGGTTACAGAAATAAAGCTGGAATAAATAAACCTTTGCCCGGGAGAATTCATTTTATCCATGCGTTCTCCAATCAATACGCCTTTCACCTATACACTAAAAATTTTATCATGAAAAAACTGTTTTTTTTGCTGTTAGCCGCCCCTCTGTTTTTTGCCACATCCTGCGACGACGATGTGGTTATTGGTGGAACTTCCAGCGTTCAGCTCAACTTCAAGGCTTATTTCTCGGGTGATCCGTTGGTTTTCCAGAATTCTGCATTTCAGTACAAATACCCTGCGGGTAATCCGATCCGGTTTACCGACCTCAAGTTTTTCATTGCAGAGGTAGCGTTGCTGGAAGAAGAAGGCGGTGATGAAGCGGAATTGATAGACATCGAATATGTCAATTTTTCCAATAATACGACTTTAGAGGAGGCTGAAAGAGCCATTAGCTATTCGCTCAACAACATTCCATCGGGACAGTACAAAGCATTAAAAATAGGGATTGGGGTGCCCGCTGACCTCAATAATGAGGATTATACCAATTATGGAGAAAACCATCCGCTCAGAAAGAACGGAGGGGAGTTCTGGTCTGGCTGGAACAGCTTTATCTTCATGAAAATCGACGCTTTATACGATCTGGAAGGAAATGGACTCGGCACCGGCAACGATGCTTCCCTGGGTCATCACCTGGGGGGTGATCAGTTTTACAAAACGGTAATTTTGAGCAAGCCAATCACGCTGGAGCCGGATCAAAATCTGGAATTGGACATTGAGATCGATCTGGCCAACTTGTACCTGAATGCCGCCGGTGAGGTACTTGACATTTCTGACAATGCCAACTGGAGTACCCACGACCAAAATAAAGTGGATGCCATTTTGTTTTTGACCAACAACTACGAGCGGGCTTTCAGCTTGAAATAACCTCACGGTTGATTAATTTCACGTTCTATGGAGTGCCAGTGCGCCAGTTCGTTTAAGAAGAACGAAAGCAATATTCTGGATGCCAGGACTGAAATTACCGCGTGAATGATGCCGTACCAGGCCTCTCTATTTTTGACAACGTTTAACGTTTCGCCCCGCATGGGAGAGGATATTGACCCGGGGCATTTAAAAATTCTATGCGTATAAGATTTATGAATTCAATTTTCCCAATAATGAAAAAGATCATCATCCTGTTGTTTTTTGTCCCCTTTCTGATAATTGCCTGTAAAGACGATGATAATGGAGGAACCGTCCCGGAGCCGGTTTGCAATGATTTGGCTGGTATTCCCTACGAACCCAAAGCATATGATTTGCCCGAGCCCACTGGCTGGAATGTGCAAATGATCATACCCGCCGACAATACACTGACCGATGAAGGCGTCGATCTTGGGCATAAATTATTTTTCGATCCCATTCTATCCATAGATAGTACCATTTCCTGTGCAAGTTGCCACGATCCGAAACTGGCTTTTACCGATGGAGGCGCTGTTTCGGTGGGGGTCAATGGCCTGACTGGCAGACGCAGTTCCATGTCGCTGCTCAATGCGGGTTATTTTGAAAACGGACTGTTTTGGGACGGGCGCTCTCCCAATCTGGAGGAACAAGCCCTGCACCCCATTGAAGACCCGGTGGAAATGCTGGAAACCTGGGAAAATGTGGAGAAAAAACTACAACGTCATCCCGACTATCCGGCCGCATTCAGAAAGGCGTTCGGGGTGGAATGTTCCGAGGACATATCCCGGGAGATGGTGACCAAAGCGTTGGCCCAATACGAGCGGACGTTGCTCAGCTACAATTCACGGTATGAAAAAAAATTCTTTCAGGGCGACAACAACCCGTTCCTGTTTAGCGATGAAGAAATCGACGGCTATTTTATCTACTTCGATGATGTAGCAGCGAGCGGGCTGTCGGCCGGTCATTGCAACCATTGCCACAAGGGCTTTGGGGCCTTGCTGACCAGCGATGGTTATTTCAATAACAATATTGAGGATGTGAACTCCTACAGCGATTTTCCCGATCAGGGCCTCGGCGGGTTTACCGGCAAACAAAGCGATATTGGAAAATTCAGAGCCCCTACACTCCGAAACATTGCCCTGACTGCTCCCTACATGCACGATGGCCGTTTTCAGACCCTGGCGGAGGTGATCGAACACTACAATTCAGGTGGCCATACTTTCGACAACAGTACGCCCGGCTCAGTGATTGAAGGCGGGCTCGGCCTGTCCGATTATGAAAAACAGGCGCTTGAAGCCTTCTTGCATACGCTGACGGATACCACCTATTTTAATGACCCGCATTATCTGAATCCTTTTGAATAAAACAGGTCCTGCCTGTTCGGAAAC
>JBFIJS010000189.1:0-7329 GCA_041600595.1 Saprospiraceae bacterium
CCTCGATCATGTCGGCACCGGCGGCCATTGTGGCCGCCAAAATCCTCTACCCCGAACCGGAGGAAATCCCGCTGGAGGCCCAAAAACTCGATGTGCCTAAAGAGGCATCCGGTTCCAACGTATTGGATGCCATTACCCTAGGTGCTACCGATGGATTCAGGCTGGCCGTTAATGTTGGGATTATGCTCCTGGTATTCACCGCATTCATTGCCCTGCTCAATTTTATTCTGACCGAATGGATAGGTTCCTGGACAGGCCTCAACGATTTTGTGGTAGCGAGTACCGACGGCCGTTTCAGTGGTTTCAACTTTGAGTATATTTTAGGCAAACTATTCTCTCCCATGGCCTGGCTCCTGGGAGTGGCCTGGCAGGATTGTGACCTCGTGGGCCAGTTGCTGGGTATGAAAACAGCTATCAATGAGTTCTATGCCTATGCGCAGTTACCAACAATAAAAAGTATGCTCCAGGAGAAATCACTGATCATTGTTACGTATGCCTTGTGTGGATTTGCCAATTTTGCCTCCATCGGCATTCAGATTGGCGGCATTTCCGCCATTGCACCGGGACAAAGGAAAAATCTGACATCCCTGGCCCTGAAAGCCATGATCGGAGGTACCATTGCCGCTTTTTTGACGGCGATCATTGCAGGTATATTGATTTAGATTCAGTCAAAATTCCTGAATCTGCCGGCAACGAAAGCAACTATCCCAAACTCAAGATGTTGATTAGCTATTTAAACATTTACACTAATTTTAAATGGCTGTAGTTTCAAAACCAAACCTGACAACAATCGCACCTGCTACTCATAAAAATCCAGCTTCTTTAATGGACATCCAGATCAAGGAAGTCACCACCAAATCGGAACTCGAACAGTTTGTAAAATTCCCGTTTCGCCTGTACCAGAATCAGCCCAATTGGATTCCCCCCATCATAAAAGCCGAAATGGACCTCCTCTCCAAAGATAAAAATCCGGTATTCGAACATTCAAAAGCGATCATCCTCACTGCCTGGAAGGGCGGCACCATGGTTGGCCGCATCGTTGGTCTGATCAACGATATGGAAAATAATTTTATTCAGGGAAAACATGCCCGCTTTGGCTGGTTTGACTTCATTGACGACAAACAGGTGAGCAGAGCCCTGATCCGGGCGGTAGAAAACTGGGCCAGGAAGGAAGGAATGGAGCTGTTGAAAGGCCCCTATGGATTCAACCAGTTGGACAAAAATGGTTGGCTGACCGAAGGTTTTGAGACCACCGGCACGGTTAATTCAATCTACAATTACGCCTATTATCCGGAGCATATCCGGGATTTGGGATACACACCCGATCTTGAATGGGTGGAAGTCATCATGGAAATGCCCGAAAAAACGCACGAGCGTTTTCTGCGTTTTACCGAAATAGCCCGGAAGAAATACGACCTCACGATCCGTCAGCCAAAAAGCAATAAAGAAATGCTGGCCATCGGCCAGCAAATGTTCGACCTGCTGATGGAGACTTACCAACACTTGCCCGGGTTTGTTCCCATTTCAAAAAAACAGCAAAGCATCTATATCAACCGCTACATCAAATTTCTTCGGAAGGATTTCGTCGCCATTGTGTACGATAAGCAAAACGAACCAATTGCATTCGGGGTAACGATCCCCTCCATGTCGGAGGCTTATAAAAAAGCCAAAGGAAAACTCTTCCCTTTTGGACTGCTTCACATTTTACTGGCTCGTTACAAAAACGACACGGCAGATCTTGCTTTGATTGGCGTAAAAAAAGAATGGCGAAAGAAAGGGGCGCACGGGCTGGTCTTTTCCGCCAGCAGCAAT
The DNA here is from genome assembly GCA_041600595.1 of Saprospiraceae bacterium. GTDB lineage: Bacteria > Bacteroidota > Bacteroidia > Chitinophagales > Saprospiraceae > UBA6168. The sequence goes on from JBFIJS010000189.1 coordinate 1,813, forward strand.
GCCGTCATCCAGGCTGGTGTCCGGCACATAAAAATCAATCCGATGCTCGAAACCAACAGCCATGTTCTATCCCTATGGAAAGATTTTGACCACCGGATATACAAAAAAAGAAAGTCGTTCAAGAAAAGCCTGGATTAAATCTGGCCTGGCAGCTGCCGGTGCTTTTTCCCTTTTACTGAGCTGCTAAAGTATTGATTTATAGATGGTTGCAAAACTGCAATTCCAAAGCACGTTCGGGATTTCATAGCGCTCAAACTACCTATTTAATACTGCCGACTGCTTATACGTTCAGCCCCTTAGGCAATTTCTTGGAAGCTTTGGCTCCCAACTCCCGGATCTTCTCTGCCCTGCCCATCAACGTATCTCCGTATTTTTTTGAGTCTGACAATTTGTTCATAGCACCTTGCCAGGCACCCTGCGCAGCATCCAGCTTGCTGCCGACTTCCTGCAGATCGCTGACGAAGCCGACAAACTTATCATACAGTAAGCCACTTTGCCGGGCAATTTCCAGAACATTTTTCTTTTGCCTTTCCTGCTTCCAGATGAAGGAGACCGTCCGCATGGTAGCCAGCAAGGTAGAAGTAGTCACTATAACGATATTTTTGTCGAGGGCGTCCAGGAACAATTTGGAATCCTTTTGTAATGCGGTGGCGAAAGCCGGCTCGATCGGGATAAACAACAGCAAATAATCCGGTGAATTGATCTGATACAAATGCTGATAGTTTTTTGCTGCCAACTCTTTTATATGGTTGCGAATACTGCTGACGTGTGCCATTAAATACTCACTTCTCTCCTGTTCATCCTGGGTGTTAAAGTATTGCTCGTAAGCTTTCAGAGATACTTTAGAATCGACAACCAAATGTTTCTTCTCCGGCAATTCGATGATAAAATCCGGCCGTTTATCCTGACCGTTGCGATCCTTGAATGATGGCTGGGCCCGGTAGTGCATTCCCTTTACCAAACCTGCCTTTTCCAAAAGTAACTCCAGCTGCATTTCCCCCCAATCGCCCTGAACTTTGGAGTCGCCCTTGAGCGCAGAAGCCAGTAACTGGGCATCATTACTTAGTTGAGAATTGAGCAACCTGAGCTGTTCGATTTCTTTTTTCAGCGACACCTTATCTTTTGCCTCATCGTTGAAACGGCGCTCAATGTCTTGTCCAAAATCCTTAATATTCTCCCGCAGCGGTTGCAACAAATCGTTTAATTGCTTTTGATTCTGATGGGTAAATTTCTGGGTCTTCTCCTCCAGAATCCGGTTGGCTATGTTCTCAAATTCTGTGTGTGCCCGGGATTGCAAGGTGTCAAAATCCTTTTTCCAGTTGATTAATTTTTCCTCCAAATAAAGAATATCCCGGTCTTTGGTGGCCAACGACTTTTCCAGTTCCAGACAGTCCTCCTGCTTCACCTTCAGGTCCTCCCTGGCAGTAACCAATTGACTTTCAACATGCTGCAAATATTCCTTGGGGACATATTCATCCCGTAGGCGGTCCGGCAATCCCGAAATGGCGGAGAATTTCATTTTGGCCAGCAGCCATCCACAAAGGAACCCCAATACGACACCCAGTAGGATCAGCAATACAAAAGCGGTTGTTTCTGTCATGATGAAATGATATTTGACAATGAAAAGCCAAGATCGGTTTTGAATCACAATTTTAAAACAAATTGGTTTATTATTTTTAAATAATTCGATTCGAACAGCTTGCCGTTATTATCCGATATAAAGGATGAATTTACAGGCCCTGCGGGAAATATGTCCTGCGGGATTCGTTATTTTATACCTTACAAAGTGCAGATGGAAGTGGAAGGAGTCTGCTGCTGTTTTTCCAAAAAATAAGTTTAGGCTTTGCTTTTGACCAAATTGCTTTTTCTTTACACCTGGAATGTACACCACGAAATTGCATCCGATTTTCAGTAGGAAAATAGTAAATATTTTCCCCTGAAGGACTAACTATTCCCACACTAACCATACTAAACCATCAAAATAACTATGTTATGAAGTATTTGCCGATGTTCTGCTTTTTACTCATTGTAGGTTGCCAGGAAACTAATCCGGACACGAACAATGCATCTGACAACCAGGAGATTACTTCAAAAGAGGTGCCCCGGCAAATGCAGTCCAATCCTACCCCGGCAACCAATAACATCAACGCAAGGATCGAGGGAAATACGTTCAGAAAGACCTTGATTGCCGGCAATGTTAAGTTTGAGGTGAGTAGTGAAAACAATGACTCCAGCGTCATTCATGTCCAAAGTGAAGGGCTGTCTGTTCGGGAATACGATCAAAAAATTCCGGTCGAAGGCCACCTGATCAACGCCTTCTCCCTTGACCTGAACCACGATGATTTTTACGAGATCTACCTGGTGGTAAGTGCCGTAGATGGCTCGGGCAGACTGGAAATACTTGGCATCGCCTCTTTCAACGACAAAAGCGCCGGTGAAATACATGTGAAAGATATACAGGTAAAAAGGCAGCCGCAGACCGAGAAGGTTTATGTGCATTACGGCAACCTGACCCGGCAGTTTAACGACGAAGCCAATCAGGTGCAGGTTTACCAATACCGGCTAACCAAAGGAGAAGCCGGCTTTATCCTGGAACCAGTCAGAACTCAGTAGAGGACCGTTAAACTTACTTCGTCAGCCGGTTTTTCAACCATTGTCTTTTTTCCAGCAGGCGATTGACCGTTGCGGCATCCAGCTTTTTTGCCTGATGGCCGGCTTTCCATTTTTTCGCAAAGTCCTGATAAGCTATGTAAAAATAGCCGGAGGCCGGCAGTAGCAAAACCAACAGCGTCCACCAGCCATAACCCAACAGGTAGCCCAACAGCAACAGGCCGAAAAACTGAAAACCATAGAGAAAAGAACTGAAAACAATGGCTGATGCGGCACGGAATTCTATGGAAGGTGCTATTTTTTTGGCGATGAAGTTACCCAACCAAACAGGAACGACATTCAGCAGGTAACCCAAAAGGGCAGGCAAAAAACCGAGTATCACCATCATTAAACTCCAGAAAGAACCATAACTCCGCAGCATCAGGCCACGATCGGTTATCTGGTGTTTGGCCAACTCTTCATAGTACTCAGTTGCCTGCTTCTTTAAAGTTTGTTTTTCCTCTTCCTCCAAACGGTTGATCCTTTCTGCCACCTTTTTTTGCGCCACGAACAAGCCATTCTCGCTGGAAGAGACCGGAAAAATGGAGGGATCAAATTCGTTTTCCTCCAATTTTAGAAACATTTCCACCAGTTCGTCGTCGGCTTCCTTTTCAATATTTATAACTTTTCGTTTGAGCCGTTTCCCCATTTCCCTGGTCAATTGGTTGACCGCTTTCGCCTGGTTTTCCTCGTACACCTCGTTGTATTCTGCACAGCGAATGGGTTCGCCAAATTCAACCATGGCAATGGACCGAAACTCATCTGAATTGGTGTAATTGATACCAACCGGCACAATGTGAATGTCCAGGTCCCGGTGTTTTTCCAAAGCTCCAAAAACGATCCTGGCGGTACCTTTTCGAATAGGCCGTAGCCGCTTTTCGTGCAAAGTGCGCCCTTCCACCAAAATCATCAGCGGCATGTGCTTACTCAATGTTTCGTAACATTTTTCGAACGTTTCGTAATTGTTTCTCAAATTACTGTACCCGGTGTCTTCCCTTCGGAAAATGGGCGTCATCCGAACCCAGTCATATATTTTTCGCAAAATCAAACTGTTGACGTATAAGTCGCCGCGGGCGATAAAGCTCAGCGGCTGCTCCAGCCAGCAAGCCAGGATACAGGGCTCAATGAAAGCCGTCGGATGATTGGCTGCCAGGATCACAGGCTTATCGACCGGGATAGCCTCGCGGTTGGCAATGTATATTTTCCGGAAATACAAACCGAGCGCTATTTTTGCGAACGGCCGGATGAAACTATATAGCATAATGTTATTGCAGCAGTTTTAATATTCGAAGACGTTAAATGGCGATTGCAAGGTCGCCATGCTTCCAACCAGAATTCAATAAAAATTCCTGATGGCAATATCTTCCCCAAATCGGCTGCAAAAGTAAATTTTAATTCGACTTGCAGGGCAAAACCTTTTTGACAAGAATTTATGAATAAAAAATACCTGATAGTGATCGGTGGCCCGACTGCCAGTGGCAAAACCCGGGTTGCCATGGATGTTGCCCGGCATTTCAACACCTGTATCCTCTCTGCCGACAGCCGGCAGTTTTACAGGGAAATGAACATTGGCACTGCCAAACCCACGGCAGCCGAACTCCGGGAAGCACCTCACCATTTTATCGATTCCCTCAGCATTCAGGATACTTACAGTGTCGGCGACTACGAACGGGATGCCATCAACTTATTGCAAGCCTTATTTGACCAAAACCAGGTGGTGGTTCTGACAGGCGGATCAGGGTTGTTTATTAAAGCCGTTTGCGAAGGCCTGGACAATTTCCCGGAGGTACCTCCGGAAATAATGCAGCAGCTGGAAGCTGATTTCGCCGCCGGTGGTCTGGCCTTTTTACAGAAAGAACTGCAAGAAAGGGACCCTGCCTATTATGCGGAAGTAGATCTGCAAAACCCGCAGCGGCTGCTTCGGGCATTGTCTGTCTGCCGGGTAAGCGGGCAACCCTTCTCCAGCTTTCGCTCGCAGCGGAAAGCCAGACGTTTTTTTACGCCCATTTATATCCTGCTGGACTGGGAACGGGAAAAGCTGTACGAGCGTATCAATCTTCGGGTGGATTACATGATGGAAAATGGTCAGCTGGAAGAGGCCAGAACGCTGTTTCCACTGCGACACCTCAATGCCCTGCAAACGGTGGGATATCAGGAACTTTTCGATCATTTCGCAGGCAAAACGACCCTGGAAGAGGCCGTTAACATGATCAAGCAAAACACCCGGCGTTATGCCAAAAGGCAAATGACCTGGTTTCGCCGGGACGATCACTGGAATCATTTTTCCGCTACCGGTGTGGCCCCGATCATTGAGTTTATCCAGCGCTCCATCCGTTGACCAGCTGATTTGGATCAGGCTCCTGGTTCGATTTCCATGGCTGAAACCCGACAAAAAATAGCCCTGCGATGAATATTACCGGCCTGCCCGAACGGGAGAAAAGTTATCCTGGCAGACTAATTCCGTTTTCCCAATGACAGAAGTCTGATTGCACACCAACCACCCCGGTAAATTTTTCTACTTTAGTCCGTTGGCTGAAAAAGCTTATTTCGGTTCATACCATAGGGTTTGGAAATAGACATTCCAACAGATGAAATGTTCCGGCCATACAGGAAAGCTAAAAAGGCTTTAATCGATGAAAGCAAACTTTATTCAATTTACTGAACAAAAATACATTTGAGCTTATGAAAAAATGGTTACCAATTTTACTCCTCCTTTTTGCCGCTGGCCTGTTTGCCCAGGAACAGGATCTGCCCCATTATTTGACAGAAGAAGAAATGGCCATGCTCGACTGGTACGACTGGACGACACCCACGTCGTTCGACCGGAGTATTGGTGAGCCGCCCCCGGTGCCGGTCAGGCACATGGCC
>JBFIJS010000190.1:0-7325 GCA_041600595.1 Saprospiraceae bacterium
GGCCGGCTGGCTGTTGCGTGGTCAATACCGTGCGGACCAGCTGGCCCCGGTTGTCCAACAATTCCACGGCGACCTGCTCCGCCCGATCGAGCTGGTATTTAATGGTGGCCCGATCGGATGTTGGATTCGGGAAAAGATCAACTTCCAATATTGCCCTGTCTGCCAGCGTGGTGCCCACCAGCGGTTCTTCCAGCAAATCCCGCTGGAAAGCCCCCAGGCCATGCGTAGCCGCCCGCAGTTTGCGGTTGGCCGGCGAAATTTTCAGGTCAAAAACCATGACGGCATCGGTCAGTCCATCCTGGTACGTTTCCCAGGTTTCTCCATAATCCGTGGAAACAAAAACGCCAATATCATTTCCCACATAAATATTATTGGGAAACAAGGGATCGACTTCTATGGCATTGACCGGAAGATTGGGGAGGTTACCACTGATGTCTTTCCAGGTATTGCCGTAGTCGGTGGTTTGGAAAACATGGCCCGTCCCGTAGCCCGAATAACCAACATAGGCAATGGCATCGTCGGTGGGATCTACCTGCAGGTCCATGGGATAGCGATCGGGTAAATCGCCGTTCACATTATTCCAGGTATTGCCACCGTTGAGAGTCACGAAAACCGAACCGGCGTTGGAGAGGTATGGAGCGGTCGCGGCATAAACGACGTCGGTATTCTGAGAAGACATTGACATACTAAGCACGGGGTTGCCATCGAGCGGGTTGCCATTATTGGTGATCGTCCAGCTCGTTCCCCGGTTGAATGTTTTGGAGATTCTGGAAGTACCCGCATAAAGGATATCCCCATCGGAGGGAGCTACCAGGTAGGGAGCGATAAAGGCAATCGGGAAGACGTTGTCGATGAAAATACTGGAATAGTTGATGCCGTTTTGCGTGCGCCGAACATTCAGGTATTGAGAAGAAACATATCGAAAATCATCATTTTGCTGATTGATAGCCGTCCACGAGCCGTCGCCGCCATTCACCCTCGTCCAGGTGACGCCCTCGCTGGCTCCGTTCCACTGAATGGTCCCATTATCCTGCAATCCCCCCATACAAACATTGGGGTTTTGGGCAGAATTAGAAAAACCGTTGTAAAACTGGGTGGTCTGGTAGCGGCCGTTGCAGCTGCGATAAGAGTTGCCATTGTCGAGTGATCGATGGACGCCGCCGTCGTTCGCCACGTAAAACACCCCCGGCAAAGTCGGATGGAAAATAACATCGTGTGCATCCGAGTGAACATAATCCTCGCTGCCATCCGGCCCTTCGATGGGAGGGTTCGCAAAACCAACACCACCCACACTTTTTTGTACCAGTGTTTGTCCGCCGTCAAATGATTTCCACACCTCAATCCCGATGACGGTCAGGTCGTTCGGGTCGTTCGGGTTGACGGCTACATCGTGGGAAAACCACCCTTGCCACTTAGAGTAATCGACCTGACTCTGAATGGTCCAGCTTGTGCCAAAATTAGCCGACCGGCAAAGCCAGGAAGCACCATTGGCCTGGCTGAAACCGTTGCCGATACTGGCGTACAGGATGTCCGGATCGCTGGGCGCAAAATCCAGCTGGATCTTTCCCTCAAAGTAGGTGGGCAGGCCGGCGTTTATTTTCACCCAACTATTTCCACCGTCTTCGCTGCGGTAAATGCCAAAGCCGGGAGAGGCAAAATTTCCACAACCAGCTACCAGCAAATTTTCATTCTCCGGATGGACGGCAACATCGTTGGCCATCACGACGTCGTGAACCAGGTTCCAGTTGTCGCCCCCGTCGGTACTTTTATAAACGCCATCCGTTGTGCCGGCATAGATAATGTTCGGATTTGTCGGGGCAATTTCAATGTCCCAGATGCCTTTGTTCTGATCGTAGGAAAAGTCGAGACTTGGTCCCCAGGTTTGGCCCCCGTCACTCGATTTTAAAATACCGATACCGTAGCTGCCCCTCGTACTCCGATCGGCCGCCCCGGTGCCGGCGGCGTTGACATTGTACACTTCCCCCGTACCGATGAACAGCGTGGTGGAATCCCCCGGCATAAAGGCGATGCTGCTCACTCCCAGAACGGGAAACCCGGTCTCCACTCTTTCCCAGGCATTCAGGCCAACCCCGGCAGAATAGCTTCTCCAGAGTCCACCACTGGCCGACCCGGCGTACAGGGTGTTAGGATTCTGGGGATTAAAGGCAAGAACCAGGGTACGGCCACCCCGGTTGTGCGGCCCCATGGTCTCCCAGGGGTCAACCGAGCGTTCGGCCACGGCGGCCTCTTCCATTCGCCGGGCTTCCTGCCAGGCATCGAAAAAGGCCCCTTCCGGTAATTTGCCGGCTGGATAAGTCCGGGCTTCAGCGAAGAAAGAGAGTGCCTCGTAGGCCCCCGAATGGTCGTTTTCCCCGGGACTTACTGCCTTGTTTTTCAAAACAAAAAAATAAGCGGCACAACCCGCCAGCAGTAGTAGGGAGAGGGTAAAATTTTTTTTCATAATAAATGATTTGATTGTGTTTTGCGGATCATTTGTATCCGGGCAGTCGACATTTTCTGAATTTCAAAGGAACGGACTCAAAATCAATCATTTGCACAAATGTTTCCCTAAATCCGGATAATGTCTTTTTTCTGATAAATCGGCCGGCGGAAAAAACCGGATTGCCCGAAAACGGCCATTGCCCCGGCCTCCTGCTCCATACTCCCTGGCGGGAAATGCCGTCCCGGGTGTATTTGCATTGGTTGATTTCCTACTTTCGCCCCTCCAATGGCAATAATCAGCACCAGCAAAGACCACCTGACTCAATCCATCTTGCAAGATGATCCTTGGAAGCTGATGCGGCAACTTTCCCTGCCGGCGATCATTGGCATGTCTATCAATGGGATCAATTCCTTTTTCGATGCGCTGTTCGTGGGACAAATGGCCGGACAGGAAGCACTGGCTGCCATCTCCCTGGCATTCCCCCTGATTTTCGTTACGGGTGGCCTTTCGGCAATGATCGGGGTGGGTGGCTCCTCCATTTTAAGTATGGCCATCGGGGCGGACGACAAAGACACCCAGGAAAAGGTATTTGGCAGTGTGACCATTTTGGCCGCCATTGTTTCGGCGGTATTGATGGCATTCGGTATCTACTTTGCCCCGGAACTGATCGGCATGCTGGGCGGGGAAGGCGACATTCTGGAGATGGGTGTGACCTATTACCGGATTACCATGTACGGTGCGTTTTTCAGAATTTATGCCGTTGATGTCAACATGCTCATCCGGGCGGAGGGAAAGATCAGGGAGGCCATGACGCATTCCATTTCCGCGGCGGTACTGAATATCATTTTAAACCCCATTTTTATCGGCGTACTGGATATGGGCGTGGCGGGGGCAGCGTGGTCGACGGTGATTGCCATGGTCACTTTCACAACCCTCGGCGTCATTTATTTTTACCGCGGGCGCCCCAATTACCCGGTTAATTTGAGAAGGTACAGTCTGGAAAAAAAGATGATCTCGCCCATTCTGAAAATTGGCATTTCGGCGATGATGCTCCAGCTGATGTTCTTTGTCCAGCAGTCGGTCGTCTTCAAACTGATCGATATTTACGGTACCGACTGGGATATTGCCCTGATGGGTGCCAGCTACCGCATTCTTTTGCTTATGCTATTCCCCGGGTTTGGTTTTGCGATGGCGATGCAGCCGGTGGTGGGTATCAATTTTGGCGCCGGCCAATTGGACCGGGTCAAAAAAGCGTTTAAAATATTTTCACTGGCCAGCACCCTCGTCATTGCCGTTTGCTGGTCGTTCATGATGACTTTTCCCGGGTTGGTACTGGGACTGATGTTGCCGGACGCTGATTTTACCGCCAACGACCTGTTCAATTTCCGGATGATGATTTTTGCCCTGCCTTTGTTTCCGCTCTTTTTCATGAGCACCACTTTATTTCAATCGATCGGGCAAGCCAAAGCAGCCGGCCTGATGACGGTCATGCGGGACCTGGTGTTGTTTGTGCCGGCGGTAATCATTCTGCCCTGGTATTTCGGTGTCGACGGAGTCTATTGGGGCGGAGTTCCTTCCAATATCATTATGCTGGGCGTCTGTGGCTGGTGGTTGTGGCGGTTATTTGGTAAATGGGAAAAGCGCCCCTGACGTTTCGCTAAGCGACCTGCAAGGGATTCCACAATACTTGCCCGTTTCATCCTTCGGTGAACCTCACCGGCGGCTATAAATACATTTTTTTAATCTTGACCATTGGCCCCGGACAAAGCGCTTTGTGGCAGCTCATGCAGGCATCTACCATGTTGGTGTAGGATTGTTCCATGTTGTTTTTATCGGCATTCTTCAGCGCTTCAACCGCCTGCAGGTAGGACAAGGCGTGCACCTGATAGGTCGGAGAAGCAGCCTTTTCCGGTTCGGTGGCCTGGGCGGTGTGTATTTTCTCAAAATCGAGCAGGAGCTCGGGCAACTCACCGTTTTTGATTTTTTCTTTGGCCTTCAGGCCGTCTTCGTGCATGTCCCGCATCAGGAGGGCAAGTTCACTGTCGCCATTAGGATTGATCGGCATGATGATCGGCCCATCCTCCTGGCCGGATGGCGGCTCGGAAAAACAAGCCAACAGGAGCACAATGGACATTACAGGTAAAAAGATCAGGTATTTTTTCATTTTGAGTTAAAAGCTTGACCAAAAAATAAATAAGCTATCATCAGAGCGATTTGGAAAATGCCGGGCAAATGAGTTGTTGCTTTAAGAGAATCCAGGGAATACCTTTAAAGTTTTCCGGAACCTTCCTTCACTCACTGGAAAGCTCCATCCGGGCTTCTTCTTCATTTTCCAGTAATTTATAAAAGTCTTTTAAATAGCTGGTTATATCTGTTTTAGAGGTAATGGCTAACCGGTCAGCATTTTGGATGGCGGCCATGATTTCCTCTTTTTTCTCCTGGAAATAAAGGATAGTAGGTAACATTTCCGGCCAGGAGTGTTTGATGCCCAGATAAACCCGGTCCCGGACAGACTTTTGTCCGATAAATGAATTGGGGACGGCATACGGGGCATTCACCACGCCGGAAAAATCAAAATCATAGGGCACGATCATGATGTTGTTCTGCGAATCCCGGATCATTTCAATATTGCGGGCGAGCTCGCAGTCCCAGTCTCCGTTTCCGATCATGAAGTTGAACATGGCAGCCATCTGCTCATTTTCTTTATGAAAACTGGAGTCGGGCAATCCCATCAGCATTTCTTTTTCCCCGCCGATGCGGTGGGCCAGTTCGTCCGAATCTTCAATGAGTATCCCCCACCCTTTTATCTTTTTCGGTTTTCCTTTCGTATTAAGGTAGGTCACCTTGACCAATTGTACCCGAAAACTGTTGGGCGTCAGGATGTTGTAGAGTTTGTAAGTAAGGTATTCCCGGTTGATCAGGTCTTTGCTCCGTTCTTTTTCGCCCAGACAATGGGTCACCAGTTTCAATTCATTGAATTCGTTGAGTCCGCTGGCAGCGAGGTCGTCTTTTTTAAATTTTAGTTTAAATGGGGGAAATTCACACTTCATGCGACGGTACCGCCCCCGGCATTTGACTTTTACCGGCAGGGTTTGGACGACGTTATTGGCGTACTCATAAGTGAACTCGCCATCCATGTATTCATCGGAGGTTCGTTTGTTTTCCAACAAATGAGAAAGGTTGGTTTTGACGGTAATTTCCGCCACATCTTGTGCATAAAGCAGGTCAAATATACCGGGTAAAGAGACACTGTCGGCGGATGGAGACTGACCGCGGACAGGTGAAATCCAGCAGCAGGTCAGCAGGATGAGCGAATAAGAAAGTAAACTACGCATGTTGAGATAGATGACATTTGGTGTTTGAAAAAGGTATTGCAATCAGGTGCCCGTTTGATTTTACAATGAAAAGCAGGCCCTTTTTTCCACCTTCTGCTAATTCGTCTAAGGAGAAAGCGGGACAGGCTGCCGGCCCGGGAAAGCCACGGGCCACTATTGTTTACAAAAGGGTTTGACTGGTACGCACGAGCAATGAACGTACAACAATTCTAAAGAGGTGAAGGTACAATTTTTTCCATTTTACCCGCTACATCTCATGCCTTTCCCAATAGTTTTGATCTTCTATCTCTTCCAGAATAGCGAGGTAATTGGCATAGCGAAGTTCGCTGATTTCTCCTTCTTCAATAGCCGCTTTGACGGCACATTTGGGTTCGTCCCGGTGTAGGCATTGCCCCCCGAACTTACAGTCGGGCGACATTTCAAAAAACTCCCGGAAATTGTGGGCAACATCGGCAGGTTCCAGGTTGCTGAAGGAAAGTGTTTTGATACCCGGTGTGTCGATCAGGTAACCGCCAAAGGTGAGTGGAAACATTTCGGCGAAGGTCGTGGTGTGCTGCCCCTTCCCGGAAAAGTCAGACAATTCGGTGGTGCGCAGTTCCAGTTGTGGTTGCATGGCATTGACCAGCGTCGATTTACCAACGCCTGATTGGCCACCGATCAGGGTAACCTTATCCCTGAGCATCGTCTTTAAGGCTTCGATCCCCTGCCCCGTCAGGGCGGACACGAGCAGCACCTCGTAGCCGATCTTTTGGTAAATATATTCCAGCGCCCCGTAAATTTCCAGGTCTTCCTCCGAGTACAGGTCTGCTTTGTTGAAAACGATGCAGGTGGGGATGTTGTAGGGTTCAGTCATCAGTAAAAAGCGGTCGATGAACCCTTGTTTGAGATTCGGGGAAACAATGGTCACGATGACGACGGCCTGGTCAATATTGCTGGCCAGCAGGTGGAGGTTTTGGCGCTGCCGGGGCGACTGGCGGACGACGTAGTTGCGCCGGGGCAATATTTCTTTGATGAGTCCCTGTTTCTCATCTTCCATCGTGATCTTTACTTCATCACCGACGGCAATGGGGTTGGTGAGCTTTAATTTTCCCAACCGAAATTTACCAACGATCCGGCATTCGCAGATCTCTCCATTTTCCAAACGAACGGTGTACCAACTGCCGGTAGATTTTATAACGGTTCCTTTTATCAAGTTATCTGGTATTGTATCGAAAGTTGTTTTTACGCTGATGGATAAAATGGGTAAAAACGACCCCGATCATTTTTTGGTGATTGAGTGGCAACGCTGAATCCAGCCGGGCCGTTCCACGATCAACTGACCGAATGGGTATTTTTATTTGAATTTTAAATGCTTCAAAGAATAAAAGAAAATGGTACCATATCCCAAAGCCAAAAGAACGTGTAAAGCCAGAAAGTGCAGGCTTTCTTTTTGAAAACCGTAATAAACAGCTGTCAGAAAATAAATGGTCAGCACTCCTTCAAAGAAGGTGGTCCAGGTAATCTTGCTGGCGAGGTATTGCCGGCTTTTAAAGCTGTCTTTCCAACCC
>JBFIJS010000191.1:0-7316 GCA_041600595.1 Saprospiraceae bacterium
AACAACATTTGGAGGAAAATCAATAGATTCCCCTTGCTTAACCTTTTTGATTTCTCCATCAATCATAAATTCCATTTCTCCCTCTAATACCATAAATAGTTCATTTAATCCTGAATGGTAATGGGGAGGTGGACCTGGAACACTTGGAGCAGTCTCGCCAATTACCATATCATAATTTCCTGAAACTTTGACAGGGCTTATTTTATGCCCTAAAACCCATAAATTGTTAATTTCTTTCATTAGTCATTTTATTTAATGAGACAATTGTCTCACAAGTATAGTGCGAGATTTTAATATTTCCAAATTTTATAAGAAATTTGTCTCATGAAAAATTCTGAAACTACGAAAGGCCGGGTAAAGCAGAAACTTCAAACCCGATTAGAGATTCTTAATGCTACTAAATTGCTGATGCAGGAAGAAAAGAAAATCACGTTGGAGGATGTAGCCAAAGAAGCGAAAATTTCAAGAGCAACCATGTATCGTTACTTCTCCAACTTAGACTTGCTATTCATGGAAGCAACTCTGGATATTCATCATAAATCTTCAGATCAAATTTTTGATGAGGTGAAGCATTTGCCTTTTGCAGATAGAATATTCTACATACAAAAACACTACAACGAACTAGCTCAAGCAAATGAAATTGTATTCAGAAGATATCTAAGCGCTGTATTATCAGAATCAATAGTGTCTAAAAAGCAACTTCGAGGAGCACGCAGGGTGAAATCTTTAAATAAAGCACTTGAACCTTTCAAAGAGACATATACAGAAGACACTTACAAAAAACTTATTAGTATTTCTTCAGTTTTAATGGGAATCGACTCATTCATAGCTTGCAAAGATGTCTGTAATCTGGATGATCAAGAAACTATAAATACTCTAAAATGGGCTTTAGAGATGATTCTAAAAGGTATTTCCCTAAATAAATAGTTGTACCGGATTATGACGCTGTCTCAATAATTAATGTGATCAGATAATGATCGCCGAACCAACGATCGATTAGAGTAAAGTCACCAAAAGTAATACGGATTCCCCCCTGCCCTCTCACTCCACCGGTCATATAGGCCACGTATCCGCTGGCACTTGAGTCTCCTAATGAGCCAACACCAGTTGTTACAACCTTAACCCAGCCCAAACTTACAACGTCCCATCAGGCAGTTTACAACTACCAAGTCCGGCAGGGCTAACAACAACAAGGCTCCACAGTTCTCGCAAGTTCAGCACAACATAATTGACAACAACTTAAATCAACCACAGCAAACGCCCCTTTTTAATGTTCATACTATTTCAAAATCATAGCCGGGTTTGGCAAACGGCTGCTTATCGTGTTTTTAATAAATAATGTCATGTAAAAATTCGGGACGACTCCCTTTTTTTTATCACAACTGCATCTTTCTCAGCTTTTCCAAATCGTGTACCCAGATTTTACCCCAGTTATAAGTCAGGATTCTTTTTGCTTTTAGTTCGGTCAGGATCTCGGTGACCGTTTGCCGGCCGGTGCCGATAAAGGCCCCAATTTCTTCCTGGGTCAGTTGGCTGTCGTAGTACCATTCCCGGCCGTTTTGCTTGCCAAACTGTTGTACGACCGCAAGCAGGAAAGCAGCCATGCGGGCCGGAGCCGGCACGGTAAATTGGGCAACGGTCCTTTTTTCGTACTGAAGCGTTTGGGCCGTTGCCAGGGCCAGAATCTGTTGCGAAAAACAAAAATTAGCTTCCATCAAGCTGCGCAGATCAGCGTTTTTAAACACCAGCACTTTAGCCCTCGACCGCAGGGTGCGGGCAAATTCCCGTCGTACGGGCTGACCCAACAAGCCCTTTAACCCAAAGAATGATCCCGGCGTCACCAGGTTTAAAACCAGCCACTTGCCGTTGCCGGCGAAAACTTCCGTTTTTACTTTACCATCTGCCAGCATATACAGCTCACCGGAGAGGTCGCCCGGCTGGAAAATGGTTGATTTGGCAGGAAATGTCATCTTCTCTATCCGTTCAGAGAGCCACAGCCTTTGGGACTCCGGCAGTCCCCCAAAAAGTTGGTGTTCCCAAATATTCACGTTGCTTAAAGTTGGTGATGATACAATATTTCATTAACCCACAATCAACGATAAGTAACAGCCTGCGCTGCGTTAAAATGGCTGACCAACCTGTCCGGCAGCAGCCTCGCTGATCCAACCTCCCGCCAAACCCTTTTGTGCACGGTTACTTCCACCCGAAATTGCCGTCTATCATACCAAACTAAATAAATTCATGACGTCGAATTCATTTCCCTGTTTCCTTTGAATGTTATTTCGTTTTAGATCGAAGGAAGCAAACACCAATTAAAAAACAATCAAAACAAACCTTCCCGCCCGATAAACCAAGGCTCTTTAGATCAATGATTTATTTGTTTACCATCCCATTTTATTTGACAATTTATAACGCAATCTCAATGGTCATTTTCACCGATCTCTAAAAGGCCAAATGAGGATTCTAATCATTTTAGTTTTTGTGAGTAAAGGATGTTTTGTCCTTACTTTTTGAAAAGCCTGCGTGTACGGTAGCCTGCTGAACGCCCCCTGGTTTCGGCGAAAAAAGAGACCGACGCACCCCGCTTTTCGACAGCCTGGCCCTACATCCTGCTATTAATAATCATCTATCAAACCCGTTGACTCGATGCACAAACTTTACATCATTCCTGTTGCTTGTTTATTTATGTTAAATCATGTGGTTACGGCACAAAACTGTCCCCCTCCCGGATTTCCGGATCCGGGCAACACTTGTCCGGACGCCCCGGTATTGTGTGAAGACATCAATGGTTATTGCGCCACTGTCAACAACAATAATGTTGTTCAGGGATTTCCCGGCTGCCCCGCCAATGTTTTGAACAACGATGAATGGTTTGCTTTTTTTGCCGGCACCACCTCTATCACTATTGAAATCACCCCCTCCAACTGTCAGAACAGTAACAACCAGGGCCTGCAGGGCGGCATCTATGGTGGCTGCATCAATAACATCATGGATACGCAGTGTGCTTGTGAGGAAGATCCGTTCATTCTCACCTCCTCCAACTTTGTGGTCGGGGAAATTTACTGGCTGGTCATTGACGGTTGTGCCGGAAATGTTTGCGATTATTCGGTCGCCGTCCTCAATGGCTCTACGGTCCCCTTCCCGCCGGAAGATCCCGCTCCGATTGACGGGCCCGTCGATGCCTGTGTCGGCGAGTCGGAAGGCTATTCTATCCCGCCCCCAAACGGAGCTACCGAATACACCTGGACCCTCAATCCACCCCTCGGCACGATTACCGGCGGAAACGACGAAAACATCAATATCAATTGGGGCAGCGCCGGTGGTACCACCGAACTCTGCGTGCAGGTAGGTAACTTTTGCGAAACCAATCCAAACCTCTCCTGCATCACCATCGAAGTGCACCCCGACCCCACGGCCACGCTTTCCGGTTCGGGTAAGGTTTGTGCCGAGGGTGCCAACAACCCCGTGGAACTCTCCATTTCTTTTACTGGCGATGCCCCCTGGACATTTACCTATAACTCTCCAAACGGCCCCGTCGGCCCCATCACCACCACCGACAACCCCTACACGTTTACGGTGGAAGACCCGGGGAATTATTCCCTGCAAAGCATCACCTCCTCCGATGCCGATTGCCAGGGTACCGTTTCCGGAACGGTCAACATCACCGAAACGGTCATCAACGTCAGTGGCACACCAACTACCGCTACCTGTTCCCAAAGCAACGGATCGGTTGATGTGACCGGCGCCTCCGGCGGTGAACCACCTTATACTTTCAACTGGAGCAACGGGGAAATGACCGAGGACCTGACCAATGTGCCCCCCGGCAGTTATACGGTCACCGTCACGGATGCCAATGGCTGTGAGGGGACAACAACCTATGAGGTGGCAGACCTGGCCAACGAACCAACCGTTACGGCCACTACCACCCCCTCCGAATGTGGCCTCGACAACGGCAGTATCAACGTGAGTGTCTCGGGGGGAGCGTCGCCCTATACCTATAGCTGGGACAATGGAGAAACGACCGAAGACCTCGACGACATTCCCGCCGGCACCTACACCATCACCGTCACCGGCGCCGACGGGTGCACCACCACCCTTGCCGTGACGCTGGATAACAACGACCCACCGATCAATATCTCCGGCACCATCGTCGCCAATACCACCTGCATTGGTGGCAATGGCAGCATCACCACCACCGTCGCACCACAACCCGCTCCCGGAGGTGGCACCTATACCTACACCTGGGACAACGGCGCCAATACCCCCGACCTCCAGGATCTCGAACCGGGTACCTATACCCTGACCGTAACCACGGGCAACAGCTGCGAAGGAACCGCCAGCTTTACCATTCCCGATGAACCCAACGAGCCGGTGGTTACCTTTACCGTGACGGAGGCCCTTTGTAGTTTGGAAAACGGCAGCATCGATGTATCCGTCTCGGGCGGCGAGCCGCCCTATACTTTTTCCTGGGGAAATGGAGAAACGACCGAAGACCTCGACGACATTCCCGCCGGCACTTATTCGGTCACCGTCACCGGCGCCAATGGCTGTACCAGCGATGCCTCCATCACCGTTCCCAACAACGAGCCCCCCATCACGGTATCCGGCAATATTGATCCCAACGAAGGCTGTGGCCCCGGCAACTGGGACGGAGAAATCAGCATCACCATCAATCCGGCAGTTTCTCCGACCGGCGATCCGTACATCATCACCTGGAATACCGGAGCCACCATGACGACCATCACCGACCTCGCCCCCGGCAGCTATACCGTCACCGTCAACGGCGGCGGCACCTGTGAAACCGTCCAAACCTTTACCGTACTCGACCAGCCCAACCAACCCCAAATCAACGTGACCACCGTGCCGGCCCAGTGCGGACTCAGCAATGGCAGCGCAACCATTTCCGTTTCGGGTGGGGTGCCACCCTACGACATCCAGTGGTCCAATGGCAATACTACCAACACCATCAGCGATGTGCCCGGTGGCAGCTATTCCGTCACGGCAACGGGGGCCAATGGTTGTTCAACCGTAGCCCCGGTCAATATTCCGGACAACCCGATCTCGTTCAACGTCACTTCGACCGTGCTGCCCAATACGGCCTGCGACCCGACCTTCAACAACGGCAGCATCACCATCACGGTACTGCCGACGAACAACAACTACACCATCACCTGGTCGAACGGTGCGTCGGGCAACAGTATCACTTCGCTCGGCAGCGGCAGCTACACTGTCACCGTCAATGCCGGTGGAAACTGTGAACAGGTTTTCAACTTCAATGTGCCCAACGTCCCTGCTACCCCAAGTATCACCCTGCTGCCCCAAAATGCCCAGTGTGGCCAAAGTAACGGCACTGTTTTTATCCAAACCTCCGGATCGGGCGTGTTTCCCTTCACTTACCTTTGGTCAAACGGGGCAACCACCCAAACCCTCGGCAACGTACCGGCGGGTAATTACAGCGTAACTGTCACCGGCGCTAATGGCTGCTCCACCACCGGCAGCACCAATGTGGGCAACGTCAACGTCCCCATCAACCTCAATGCCGACGTGACCAACAACACCTCCTGCCTGCTGCCGGCAGCCCCCAATGGCTCCATCAACCTCAGTGTCGTAACCAGTGGCACGCCGGTCATCACCTGGTCGAACGGTGCGTCGGGCACGCTGCTGACCGGCCTTGGGCCGGGCACCTACACCGTCACTGTCAGTGTCGGGGGAAATTGTCAGGAGGTCTTGCCCATCACCATCCTCGATCAGGCGGAAATCCCGGCACTGTCCATCATCCAGACACCTGCCCTATGCGGCCAGTCCGACGGAGAGGCCAACCTGACCGTCAGCGGTGGGGTGCCACCCTATACCTTCTTGTGGGACAATGGCGCTACGACCGAAGACTTGACCGGGGTACCATCCGGTCCTTACAGCGTAACCGTGACCACTACCACCGGCTGTACCGCCCAAACATTTGTCAATATCAACGAAAACACCATCCAGTTCAATGCAATTGCCGACATCAGTCCCAACATTTCCTGCGGGATTCCAAACGGCTACATTCAGGTGACGGTATTTCCCCAGGGCAATTACACGTACCTCTGGTCAAACGGAGAAACGTTGCCCTATCTCACCGACCTTGACGCCGGGATTTATACGGTGACCATCACCGCCGCAGGCAATTGCGTAGCGGAATTCCCCTTTGAAGTGACCGACCAAACGTTGCCACCGAGTTTATCCACCACGGCTACCGCTGCAACCTGCGGCTTACAAAACGGGGCCGTTGACCTGACGGTCTCCGGCGGATCATCTCCTTTTATTTTCCAGTGGAATAATGGCGCCACGACGGAAGACCTGACGGGAGTCGGGCCCGGCACCTACAGTGTCCTGGTGACCGATGCTTACCTGTGTATCGGAACGGCCCAGGTAACCGTCGGCAACAACAACATTCCCATCAATATCACCGGTACACCGACGGCCAATACCACTTGCAGCGGGAACAATGGCGCAGTCAATATTTCCATCAACCCGGCGGGAACCTACACGATCAACTGGTCGAATGGTGCCACCACCGAAGATTTGGTCGATGTACCGGCCGGCTCTTACACCGTCACGGTCAGTTCGGGCGGCAACTGCCAGTCCACAGCTTCCTTTACCGTGCAAAACCAGGTGGAGAATCCCGTTATTTCGCCCAGCATCACCGCCGCTATCTGCAGTGAGGCCAACGGCAGTATTGACCTGACCATCAGCGGCGCTACCACGCCTTACGCTTTCTTATGGTCAAACGGGGCAACGACCGAGGACCTCTCCGATCTGCTGCCCGGTAGTTACACCGTCACCGTCACGGCAGCGAATGACTGTACCACAACCCAGACGTTCAACGTGGCCAACAACAGCTCGACATTTTCGCTCAGCGGTACCGAAACGCCGGTGACCAGTTGTGTGTCCGAAAATGGGGCTATCGACCTGACCATCACGCCGGCTGGCAGCTACACCATTGAATGGTCGACCGGCGACTTGTCCGAGGACCTGAGCAATTTGTCGCCGGGCACCTACGTCGTCACTGTCACTGAATCGGGGAGTTGTTCCGCTTCGGCTACATTTGTAGTGGCCGATGAAACAAGTGCACCCGTCATTTCCCAAAACATCTCCCCCGAAATTTGTGGACAGGGAAATGGCAGCTTTGATATTACGGTTACGGGTGGCACCCCGCCCTACACCTTTGCCTGGTCCAACGGATCTGCCGATGAAGACCTCTTCAATGTTGCCGCCGGAAATTATACGGTGATCGTAACGGGAGCCAACGGCTGTACCGCCCAAACGACAGCCGAAGT
>JBFIJS010000192.1:0-7283 GCA_041600595.1 Saprospiraceae bacterium
AGGTCACGGGAAAACCGACCTTGATCTATCCACTTACCCAGGACCCTCCCATGCCTTATAACTCCGTGACGATGGAATGGAGCGCCGTGCCCAATGCCACTCATTATTTCCTGGACATCAAAAAGCCGGGGGCAGCACCGCTTCGCTATGTGGTTGCCGGTCAGACCCAGTTTACCGTCACTGAGCTACAGCCAAACTCCAATTATTTTTGGTCGGTAACGGCGTACCACGAATACGCAACTTGTGCCCCTACGTCCAATCAAACGCTCTTCAAAACCGGTACCGGCGTGCTGAGCGATACCAATGAAATTCCCGAATTGAACGACTGGCAAATTCTGCCGAATCCGGTCAGAAGCGGGGAAAATATCAACCTGATTTTCGATTCCGCCAACCGGGTAACCATGGATGTCAGTTTAATCACCATTACTGGTCAAACACTACTGACGTACAAGGACATTAATTTTGACAATGGCCGGGGCAATTTCGAAATTGAAACAGGGGGACTTCCCGCCGGCATTTACCTCGTCACTCTGCGAACCAATAACGGCCTCGAAACCAAAAGGGTCTCTATAATCTGAGGTTTTCCGCCAACAAAAAAAGGGGCAGATCAGACCAGATCTACCCCTTTTTTTGTTGGCCAAACTTACCACCGGGGTACCTCATTCTTCAAAAAGACCACTGACTTCCTCTTCAATTTTCCTCAATTTATCCTGGCAATATTTTACCAGAAAAGCAGCCCTTTTGGCTTTTTCCGACAGTTCATCCACATTGATTTCGTCCTCCTGCATTTGGGTAACGATGCCCTGGAGTTCGGCCATGGCTTTCTCGTAGGTCAGGTCTTTTGTTTTGCTCATTTTATTGCTGGTTTGAAGTCTTCTGTTTTCCAGGTGCGACGGTCACTACGCTCCTGGTTTTATTTTTATAAAATACCGTTTCCAGTTCATCTCCCGGTTCTAAATCGCTGCCGTCCTTTACCATCTTGCCTTGTTTCAACGTGATGGTAAATCCCCTTTTCAGCACCTGTTGCGGATCGAGTAGCTGGATAGAACGGTCCATCAGGGAAAGCCCGGCTGCCGACAGTTTTAACTTTTGGCTAAACAAACCCGGTAACTCCTGATCAATATATTTCAGCATCATGGTTTGCTGCTTCATCGCCCGATCCAGCTGACTGATTGTTGATTGGGCAACCAAACGAACGGTCTGCTGCTGTTTTTGCAAAATGGTATGCACACCGCCTTTTAACTCCGCTGCCAGTTGCATTAGCGCAGATTCAAAACGAAGGTTGTAATGAATGATAAAACCGGCCACAGCGGTTGGCGTTCGCAGGGAAGTATGCGCCACTTTATCCAGAACGGTCTCATCGATTTCGTGGCCAATACCACTGATGACCGGCAAGGGCGCCAGCGCTATACTTTTACAAAGCAGAAACTCGTCGAAAGCCGCCAAATCCATTTTGGAACCACCGCCGCGTACCACAACGATGACATCAAATTGCTCCGGAAGTATTTTTTTGAGCACCGCCTGAATTTCCTCCGAGACTTTAGCGCCCTGCATCGCAACGGGAAATAAATGGAACTGAAAACGGTACCCGTATTCATTTTGGGCCATTTCATTTAAAAAGTCTTTCAGACCCGCTGCGCTTTCCGAGGATAAAATGGCAACGCGCTGAATGACCACGGGCAAGTTAAAGCGCTTGTTTTTTTCGAGAAGTCCCTCTTTTTTCAAACGGGAAATGGTTTCCATCCGTTTGAGCGCCAGCTGGCCCAGGGTATAGCCGGGATCAATGTCCTCGATCAGCAACTTCAACCCGAAGCGTTCATGGAAATCTACCTTCACCTGCAGCATCACTTCCATTCCCTCCTGCAGGATCGTATCCAATTCAAAGCCTAACTTGTTGCGCAGTTGGCGCAGTTTTAACGACCACAGCACGGCACTGCTCTGTGCAATAACCTCCTCTCCGTTTTCCGCTTTTTGCACCAAATTCAAATAGCAATGCCCCCTGGAAATATTTGCCTGCGATATTTCACATTTTATCCAGAGCGGTTCCGACAGGTTGAGCGCCAACACCTGGCGGATAAATTCATTCAGCTCAAATAAAGTATAGGACATGAAAAGTATTTATCAGAATTGGTTAGGCAAAAAAGCCACCCCGGCAAATATACCGAGGTGGCTTTTATTTCAGTGAATGACCGGCCTTTATTTAAAGGTCAGTCTTCTTTTGTTAACGGTTGATAGGATTTCTGGTAAGAATCCCAGGGTGTTTTCAAGTGTTCGTTGCGGGCAAAATAAGTGATGATTTGCTCAAACTGGGTGGGACTTTTATAACCCGGCACCGGTTGGATGATCGCATGGTTTTCATCCAAAAATACAATGGTTGGATAACTGAGCCGGCCCCTGGTTATTTCGGCTGCCAGCTCGTGGTAACCTCTTTTGCCGTTTTTGACGAATTTGTAGGTTTTGCCATTAAAAACGATGTCTTCCTTCTGCTCAGCATCGAACTTGATGGCATAGTAATGTTCATTCACGTATTTGGCGATGTGTTCCTGTTGAAATGTGGCTGCATCCATCCGTTTGCACCAACCGCACCAATCCGTGTAAACATCCACCATCAACTTTTTCTTTTTGGTTTTTGATTTCAAAATGGCTTGTTCCCACGTCAACCATTCTATTTTACCCGGAATCTCTCCGATTCTCGAAACCGATGTATTTTCGGTGTATTTAAAGGAATAGATACCGAAACCCAGGATGACAACAGACAAAAGAAAAAGAATCTTTTTCATGATAGTAGTTTTATAATTAAGTGCTTTTTAACCTCAATCGTTTTCTGAAATTTGGAGCAGCGTTTTGACTACCGGCCCCGCATTTCTGGTAGTATAAATTCAGAACACAGGTCAATTCCGGCTTTAATTTTTCTCTCCGTCTGCTCCGGTGCAAATCTTTATCGACACATCGTTGTGACGGCAAAAGTAATATCAGGTGAACAGTATTTAAAGTCTTGCTATGGTGCTTACGAATGACTTTAAAAGAAGTTTAACGGTTCAAATGTCTACATTTTTAAACAGGGTTATCAAGTCGTCCCCCATTCGCCATTCTCCCCGAATTTCGCCACTCAGGGCGGGAGCCCGGATACCTTCCGCCACTATCTTATTTCCCGTGATGACTATCGCCTCGTCCCATAGTTTTTTCTGTAAAAACTGCTGTAACGTAAAAGCTCCACCTTCCACAATGAGGGAAGTCTTCCTGTCTTCAAAGAGCCGTAAGAGGATTTGTTCAATAAAATGCTGATCAAATGGAATTTGGTGACAAGTCACCTGCCGGGGCAGGTCAGTTGGCGGAGTCTGCTCCGTGATGATCCAGGTTGGTTGGTCACCACCCAAAACCCGGCTATCCCGGGGCAGACGCAATTGTCTATCCAATACAATCCGCAGGGGTGACTTTCCGCTCCACAGCCGGTTGTTCAATTGCGGGTTATCCACCAGGGCAGTTTTTGTGCCGATCAGAATTGCATCGTATTCTGCCCGGTATTTATGGACGAGCCGTTTGGAAAAGGCATTGCTGATCCACAGCTGCCGGCCATTGACGCCCATCCATCCATTTTTGGTTTGGGCAAATTTAAGTTGAATGTACGGACGCTTTCGGGACGTAAATGTATTCCGGAAGGCACTGGTAGCCTGTCCTTTTTGCTCAAGGACGCCGTGAACAACCGTCACCCCCGCGTTTTCCAGCACCGATATGCCGCTGCCTTTCACTTCGGGAGTATGGTCGATGCAGGCAATCACGACTTTTTTGATCTGTTCTTTTAAAATCAATCCCGTGCAGGGAGGGGTATTTCCCTGAATATTGCAGGGTTCGAGGGATACGTAAAGTGTAGAATCTCTGACCAGCGCCCGGTCTTCCTCCTGCACGCTGTTGACGGCATTCACTTCGGCATGGGCTTGCCCGTATTGCCGGTGCCAGCCCTCTCCGATGATTCTTCCCTGATGTACCAAAACGGCCCCGACCATGGGATTGGGGGACACCTGGCCGGCACCCAGGCGGGCTAAATCAAAACACCGTTGCATAAATAATTGATCCGTCATGTCCATTGCAGAAGTATTACCGGCTGTGAAAATTGGTGGTCGTTTTACTCTCCTTCTGTATGATGGAAGGTAAATTGCAGAGGGTTGACTGGCCAACATGGAATTAGCAAAGGGGATGGTGATTTACCTGTAGAACCTTTGACAGCAGCTGTAAGCCGGGTGAATTACCATTGCACCATGTCGTTAAAATTACATTAACACGTTAGCATCCGGCACTTTACTTGTTGCAGCAACTATTGGCAAGTTTTTCCGTTCTACCAAAGGTTACTGACATAGTTACCCTCCTGACAAAAATTCTCGCAACTTTGCTGGCCGAAATTTGTCCCTCAACTGCCAAATTTCAGCAAAGATCAAAAGTAGTAATTTGAAAAGTATTGACTTTCACTCTTTGTTTTCCAAAACTCAAAACTTAAAAATGAAAAAATATTTTTTCCCATTTCTGTTGCTCCTCTTAAGCAGCGCTTTCCTGACAGCCCAGATCAATAATATTGAATTTGTGGAATACGATTTAGACAATGGCCTGCATGTCATCCTGCACGAAGACCATACCACGCCGATCGTCGCGGTCTCTGTCCTTTATCATGTTGGTTCGAAGAATGAAAACCCCGACCGGACGGGTTTTGCTCATTTCTTTGAGCACCTGCTGTTTGAAGGATCCGAAAACATCAACCGCGGCGAGTTCGATGATTACATTCAGGAAGCTGGCGGCATGAACAACGCCAATACTACTTGGGACCGCACTTTCTATTTCGAAATGCTTCCCTCCAATCAGCTGGCACTCGGGCTATGGCTGGAGTCGGAGAGGATGCTGCACGCCAAGGTGGAGAACATCGGTATCGAAACCCAGCGCCAGGTGGTCAAGGAAGAACGCCGCCAGAGAGTCGACAACCAGCCCTATGGCACCGTACTGGAAGAGTCCATGAAAAGAGCCTTTAAGGAGCACCCCTACCGGTGGTCGGTTATCGGTTCGATGGAACACCTGGATGCCGCCGAAGAAAAGGACTACAAGCATTTCTACGAAGAATTTTACAAACCCAACAATGCCGTTTTGTCTATCGCCGGCGATATCAACATCACTGAGACCAAGGCTTTGATCAAAAAATATTTTGGAGGCATACCACGGGGAAAGGATCCCTATCGCCCAGAAGTAGTCGAGCCGCCATTGACTAAGGAAATACGGGATACCGTTTACGATAAGGTTCAGCTCCCGGCGGTTATCCAAACCTACCGAATCCCTGCCCAGGGTACGGAAGATTACTATGCCGTCAGCATGCTGGCGCAGTTGCTGTCGCAGGGTGAAAGTTCCCGCCTGTACAAAGCACTGGTGGACGAGCAGCAAAAAGCTGTTTTTGTTGGCAATTTTCCTTTGTCGATGGAAGACCCCGGCGTATCAATTGCCTTCGGCATTTGCAATGCCGGCGTGGATCCCAAAGCCATGGAGGAGGCAATGGACGCAGAAATCAGCCGGGTTCAGAAAGAGTTAATTTCCGACCGGGAGTTCCAGAAGCTACGAAATCAGGTGGAAAATGACTTTATATCCGCCAATTCCAAAGTGGTCGGTATCGCCGAGAGTCTGGCAAACTACCACACCTACTACGGAGATGCCAACCTGATCAACACGGAAATCGACCGGTACCTGAAAGTCACCAAAGAAGACAGTCAACGGGTGGCCAAAAAATATTTCAGCAAAGATAACCGGGTGGTACTCTTTTATTTGCCGGAGGCGGCCAAACCATAAACCTTGTGGCCCCTGACCATTCGATTATCCATTTTGCTTTCATCCAAAGATGTTCTTTGGAAAAACTAACTAAACTAATAATTACTCTTCGATGAAAAATTATAGCCTTTTATTTTTAATCACCTTTTTCGCCTTCCAGGCAAATTTGTTCGCACAGGAAGACTTTCGAAAGCAGGCCCCTACCCCGGGCCCGGCACCCAAAATCACCATGGGGGAAGCCAAACAGGTAACCTTCAAAAACGGGTTGAAGGTTATTGTGGTGGAAAACCACAAACTACCCGTCGTTTCCATTCAGTTGTTCGTTGATTATCCGCCCATCCTGGAGGGTCCTTCGGCCGGATTTGTGGACCTCGCCGGCGCTTTATTGAGCAAAGGCACCACGACCCGCACCAAAGCGGAAATTGACGAAGCCGTCGACTTTATCGGAGCTTCGTTTAATACCAGCGCTAATGGCATAACCGGCAGTTGTCTCACCAAACATAAGGATGAACTCCTGGACATCATGACCGACGTTTTATTCAATCCTACTTTCCCGGAAGAGGAATTTGAAAAATTGAAAAAACAGTCCATTTCGGCTCTGGCCCAGGCCAAAGATGATCCCAACGAGATTGCTTCCCGCGTCTCCAGCCGGATCAGGAACGGAGCCAACCACCCTTATGGAGAGATTGAAACAGAAGCCACCATTCAGGCCGTCAAGCTGGAGGAATGCCGGCAGTTTTACGAAACATACTTTCAGCCCGGCATCTCCTATCTCATCATCACCGGAGATGTGAACACCCAGGAAGCCCTCGATTTTGCCTCCAAAAGATTTTCAGAATGGGAAAATTCACCGGTAAAAAGACCCCGGTTCGAGACACCACAAAAACCGGAAGCCACTTCGGTCAATTTTGTCAGTAAACTCGGTGCCGTCCAGTCCGTCATCAATATTACCTACCCGCTCGAGCTCAAACCCGGCAGCCCCGACGCCATCAAAGCCAGCGTGATGAATACTTTGCTGGGCAGCTATTTTGGCAGCCGCCTCAACACCAACCTGCGGGAAGATAAAGCCTATACTTACGGTGCCCGGTCCGTCATCAATACGGATCTCCTGATCGGCTCATTTAACGCCTATGCCAGTGTCAGAAATGAAGTGACGGACAGTTCAATCGTGCAGTTTTTGTACGAGATGGAAAGACTGCAAAAGGAGGCCGTGCCAAAGGACGAACTTAACATGGTTAAAAATTACATGACCGGAAGCTTTGCCCGATCGCTGGAAGATCCATCGACCGTGGCCAGATTTGCGCTCAATACGGTGCGCTATGGATTGCCCAAAGACTATTATTCGACCTACCTGGAAAAATTAAACGCGGTCACGGTGACGGACATCCGGGACATGGCCCGGAAATACCTCACAACCGACCAGGCTAACATCGTTGTCGTTGGTAATAAAGATGAAGTAGCGGAAAAATTGCTGCCTTTTTCCAAGC
>JBFIJS010000193.1:0-7261 GCA_041600595.1 Saprospiraceae bacterium
GTTCTGTTCGAAGATGAAACCGAAGATGCTGCCGGTAAACTGGCCACCTTGAAAACGGTTAACGAGTTTCATCATCGGTTGCTCACCGG
Organism: Saprospiraceae bacterium; assembly: GCA_041600595.1. GTDB lineage: Bacteria > Bacteroidota > Bacteroidia > Chitinophagales > Saprospiraceae > UBA6168. The sequence goes on from JBFIJS010000193.1 coordinate 90, forward strand.
CTTCAATACCGGTCAACCCGGCGAAGAAAAAGGTGCCGGCCATTTGCTCGGCATGCTCAAATATTTTGCAGACAAACTGGAAAAGAGAGGAGCCGTGGAATTCCCGTTGGCATCGGCTTTCGAGACAACCCGGGAAAAAATATTGGGAGACAATAATTGATCTTGAAAAAGGTGGTATTATATATTTCGCTCTTATTCAACCTGCTTTTTTTGGCAGCGTTTTTTTTGGCCGTCAACAGGTACGGAGGATGGAAAAATGTCTGGGCAAAAATCAATAACAGAGGTATCGAACGTACTTATTATCACCGAAAAAATCTGTTTGAAATGTTGCCGGAAAGAGATAGCACTATTGTTTTGCTGGGAAATAGTATCACCGCCTACGGCGAGTGGACTGAGCTGCTGAACCGTGAAAAAATATTTAACCGAGGCATTCCCGGCGATCATTGCGACGGGGTGCGGGAACGGTTGAATGAGGTCGCCAGGCTAAACCCGGAAAAACTATTTTTAATGATTGGGATCAACGACCTGGCCTATCATCCACCAGAAACCGTTACTGAAAAATACGAAAATCTGGTCGCTGCCCTGCGCAAAAAACTGCCATCGACCACCCTTTATCTACAAAGTGTTTTTCCCGTAAACAACAGCGTGAGCCCGACCCCGATCGAGAATCGGGATGTACGGACTTTAAATCTGGCCATCAAAAAGATAGCGGAGAAAAATAACCTGACTTTCCTCGATACCCATCCTGTCCTGGTGGATGAAAGCGGCAATCTTGATGCCCGTTACACCATGGATGGCATCCATTTAAATGGACATGCTTACCTAAAATGGCGGGATTTTCTATTACCATATATTTCCGACCATTTTGGTGATTGAGCCGAATCGGGCTACTTTCTGTCCGATGCCCTGACATGGCATACTCCCCCCGCAGTTTCAAAGAAAGGAACACAACTTAATTAATACGATGATCTTTAACAGCCTTACATTTTTGGTGTTTATTGCCGTCTTTATTCCGGTTTATTTTTTCTTAAAAGGACGGGTGCGGTTAATGTGGGCCTTGCTGGGCAGTTATTTTTTTTATGGTTGGTGGGACTGGCGTTTTCTGACCCTGATTGCCATATCCACTATGGTTGATTTTTTTCTGGGGGCAATGATGGATAAAGAGGAAAGTGACGCAAAAAGAAAGCGCCTGTTAGTTATGAGTATGGTGTTGAATTTAGGGCTGCTTGGTTTTTTTAAATACTTTAATTTTTTCACCGAAAGTTTTATTTCCATGTTGCAGGGGTTGGGACTGAACCCTTCTATTCACACCTTGCAAATTATTTTACCCGTCGGAATTTCTTTTTACACGTTTCAATCGATGAGTTATACGATTGATATTTTCAGGCGGCAATTAAAACCCGAGCCAGACTTTGTAAGATTCGCCACTTTCGTGGCTTTCTGGCCGCAGCTGGTGGCGGGGCCGATTGTCCGGGCCAGCGAATTTTTACCTCAATTTCAAAAAGATCACGATTTTAAATGGGACCGGTTCACATCCGGATCGGCTCAGGTGTTATGGGGTTTTTTCAAAAAAGTTGCCGTGGCTGACAGTCTGGCTCCCATCGTTGATCAATGCTGGATGGAACCAATGGCGTTTACTTCCGTCAATCTTTGGATTGCCGTCGTTTTTTATTCGTTTCAGATTTATTGCGATTTCAGTGGTTACTCCGATATCGCAATTGGCTTTGCCCGAATTCTCGGATTTAATTTTCCCGAAAATTTCCGTACACCTTATTTTTCACAGAATTTCAGTGAATTTTGGCGACGCTGGCATATTTCGCTGTCCAGTTGGCTGAGGGATTATCTCTATATTTCGTTGGGTGGAAACCGGCATGGTACATTTAATACGTATAAAAATAATATGCTGACTATGTTGCTCGGAGGGCTCTGGCATGGTGCAAACTGGACTTTTGTTTTTTGGGGTTTTTTACACGGTTTGTATTTAATTGGCCAGCGTTTTTTGGGCAGGCCCTTTGGCAAATTGATGAATGCACTCCAATTTCCTGCGGTCTTAAAATCAGCCGTTAATATATTATTGGTTTATTTTCTTACCTGTCTGGCATGGATATTTTTCCGGAGTCCGAATTTTGGAATTGCAACCGATGTCATTTCCAATATGGCCAGTTTTGAAGGTTTTAATTTTGTCAGCATCATGAATAAATTCCTGGTAATGAAAGGTGTGCTGCTCATCGGCTTTTTATTAACAGTAGAAATTACCGACCTAAAGTTTCACTGGGGTGGAGTAGTGATGCAGCGGCCGGTGTTCCGGGTTGTTTCCTTTGCGGTGTTGTTGTGGATGATTGCTTTTTTCGGATCATTCGGTTCGAATGCATTTATTTATTTTCAATTTTAAAAACAAATGAAAAATATCAGTTGGGTAGTGGCAGTTGTCGTCCTCGCTTTTCTTGGCGATCGTGCCGGTGGTTTTATTTTGGGAAAAATCGCCGGTGAAAGTCAGTTTCGCTATTCCCGTTTGTACAGTGGTGAGGCCGGCTGCGATATTTTATTGGCGGGCAATTCCCGGGGACTTATTTTTTACCAACCCTATATCGAGGAAAAAACCGGATATACTACAACCAATTTAAGTTACAACGGGATGCCTGTAGAATTGGCGGCTCCATTAATTAAAGATCATATTGATAAAAACGGCGCCCCCAAACTTTTGCTGCTGGATATTACCCTGCTCGATTCAAGGATGGACAACCGGCTGACTACGGGTTTTAATTTTTATTCGCCTTATTCGGAAAGACTGACCAGTCTTCTACGGGACAGCTTCCCGACCGATCTGTACGCCGGCCATTTTTCCCATTTGTACCGCTTCAATTCCGAGGTTTTTCAACGGGCTCTTTACTATTTAAATAAATCCGATAAAGACTGGTTACTGGATCGCACCATCTCTCCAACATTGCAGCAAAATGTAGTCGATGTTGATTCTTTTAATTACGAATATAATGAAGCCATGTTGGCCGAATTAAATAATATCGTAGCCTACGCAAAGGAAAAAAACGTGAGGGTGGAATTAATGATTAACCCCTATTTTCCCGCATTTGCTGAAAAGTTATTTAATAAAGAAAAGTTTATAAATTCGGTGGAAAACAGGACCGGATTAAAAGTACACGATTATGCACTATCGATTCAAAATACGGAAGGTTTTGGCGACTATCAGCATTTAAATAAAAAGGGCGCCAGGGCATTTATTGATTTGTTAGTGGAAGATGGGATATTAAAAATATGAAGCCTTGGAAAACCTGTTTAATCAGGTAATATGTTGAAATAAAGTGCGAGGAAAAATTGCTGCTCACCAGCATTGCGTCAAGAGGAAATCATTCTTATCCAAGGCATTATTTCTTTAATCTTTCCTCATATTTTTTCACGACTTCCCATTTTACCCCGATCAACTCCTCCAGCGCCAATTTAGCCAGTTCAATATTGGTTTGGGCATCGATCCTTTTTTCGACGGCCGTATCATACGATTCAGAAGCACGCAGCAAATCATCCAGTTCGAGGTCGGCATTTCTGAATCGCTCATTGGCAAAATCATAAATGTTCTGTGCATTTTCCTCGGCCTTGACCCGCACTTTCAACGTTTCAATGGAAAGCAAAAGTTTGTGATAGCGGGCCAGCGTTTCGGCCCGAATGTTCATCTTGTATTCGTTGGCCTCCATTTCCGATATTCTCACATCGAACTCTTCCCGTTCCCGTTCTTTTTTGGTGTTGGTAATGCTGCCAAGGCTGACCCCGGCGGAGAATTGATACAGCGGGTAAAGGACAAAATTATTCGGATCGGGCGCCAGTACATTTTCCAGGCTGACCTCGTTGATGTTGAAAGAAAAATTGACATCGTCCATCCATTCCGACCTTTTCAGGTCCACATCCTTTTGTTCTTTTTGTCTTTCAAAATCCAAAATCTGCCTTCTCGGGCTGTTCAGCCAGGCCAATTGAACGAGGTAGTCTTCAAAATTGAGCGGGCGCTGCCCCTCCGGTATTACGATTTTATTAAAGTCAACCGTTTGGCTCTGTGCCGTCACTCCAATCAAAGTGAAAATAATAATAATGATTAGAGGACTGACCTTCAACCCTTTAAATTGATGATACATCAGAAGTCATTAATTGGAGAGGCCACCTTCATTTTCTGACCGGCCACTCTTTTGATTTGTAACATAGAAAATCCAACAATCAGGCCATAGGTATGGCAGGCAAGACGGTTTCAAAAGATTTCGCAAATGTACGGTCAGGGCTTGATGCTTAAGTATATTTCCGCTATTTTTGTAATTCTTTATTATTCCCTCCTGTGCATTTCGCTCTATATTTTTATAACGGCCTGCACTACCTCCCATTTTTTCCCAACGTTTTTTAGTCTTTTCCAGACAATTACCACCCACTCTGTTAGAACATACACTATTGCATTGCTTTGGACTTTACCAAGCGAGTTGATATGAACAAACACTTAAACGTATCGAATATTTCGTTTCCCTCTGACGCCTGTCTGCATCAATTGCTTCGACAGCAGGCAGCTCTAAACCCCGATAAAACGGCCCTGGTTTTTCGGGGGCAGTCTATGTCTTTTCGGGAACTTGACCACCGTTCCGATCAATTGGCCGTTCAACTGCTGGATATCGGCCTCCAACCTCAAGAATTCGTCGCCCTGTACCTGGAACGTTCTTTTGCAATGATCGTGGGGATTTTTGGTATCCTCAAAGCCGGAGGGGCTTACGTACCGATTGATGTGGATTACCCGGAAGACCGCATGGCCTTCATGCTCGGTGATGCACAAGCCAAAGCCGTCCTGACCCAGCAGCATCTGACGAAAAATTTACCCGATATAGCTACCAGCATTATTTGTCTGGACGAGGGTGCGGGTCATATCAATGGCCAGCCACCCCTTTTCACCGATCATCGTCCCGACCAGTTGGCCTATATGATCTACACGTCGGGTAGCACCGGCCGTCCCAAAGGCGTCATGATCTCCCACGAAAATGTCTGTAATCAATTGGATGGACAACAAGCCATTGCTCCTGAACCCATCGGAGCGATGATGCTCACCTGTTCGATCAGCTTTGATGTGTCAGTCCTGACCATCTTTTGGGCGCTGCTGCAAGGCGCTACATTGGTCATCCCGGAACAGGGCGAAGAAAAAGATATGGTGAAACTGGCCGCGACCATTCACCAAAACAACGTCACCCACATCCTGACGCTGCCATCACTTTACACCCTGTTACTCGAACAGGCGCCTCCGGCAAAATTGCAGAGTTTACGCCTCGTCAATGTTTCCGGCGAAGTTTGTCCGGTATCGCTCGCACAAAAACACGAACGGATCGTCCCTAATGGTCAGCTCTACAATCTGTACGGACCGACGGAGGCAACCGTCAACTGCACTTATTTTACTTTCCCAAAAGGATACAACGAACCTAAAGCCCCCATCGGCATCCCTATCCGGCATTACGAAATTTTCATCCTGAATGAACAACTTGAGGAAGTGCCCCTGGGCGAGGTGGGAGAAATTTATATCGGTGGCAGCCGGCCCGTCGTCGGGAAAGGTTACTGGAACCGACCGCAATTAACCGCCGAACGGTTCATCCCACGGCCGGCACATTTGCAAAATCCTCCGTCTGTGGCGACTACTCAACCGGTTGCAAGCGGCCCCGGCGATCCGGCTTTGTATAAAACCGGCGACCTCGCCCGTTGGCTGCCCGACGGGAACATCGAGTTTCTGGGGCGCTCCGATTTTCAGGTGAAATACCGGGGTTTCAGGATTGAACTGGGAGAAGTGGAAACCGCTATCGCCAATCACGAGGCCGTCAAGGAAACAGTTGTTTTACTGAAAAACGAGCATCTCGTCAATCAGCAGCAACTCGTTGCTTACCTGACTGTCAATCAGGGTTTTACGGTGTCTGTTCCAGCTTTGAGGGGTTTTTTAGCGGTTACTTTGCCACCCTATATGGTGCCGTCGCATTTTGTTTTTTTGGAAAAAATGCCACTAACAACCAATGGCAAGTTCGACCGCAATGCACTGCCGGAGCCGACTGCCGAACGGCCCAGTCTGGAAACCGAATTCGTAGCTCCTGCTTCCGCTTTGGAAAAAGAAATAGCTGCCATCTGGGAAGACTTATTGTCTATTGCCCCGATTGGCATCCACGATAAATTTTTCGAATTGGGAGGTACTTCCATCCAGGCCGCCCGGTTCATCGGGCAGATGATGAAGAAACTGGACAAGTCCATTTTTATCACCACCATTTTCGATTACCCCACAGTAGCTCGTTATGCTGCCTTCCTGGAAGCCACTTATCCCGATGCCGTAAAAGAGGTTAACGCAATTATAGTATCTCGTGAGGAGGGGGGCAGCGAAAGCCCCCTCCCACTATTAAACCAGCAGAAAATTGCGGAATTCCCCGATTATGTCCCGAAGCACCTGCAAGGTCCGACTGACAGTTTGCCCGTCGATTCCCAACTTTCGCCGGTTTTTATTCTTGCGCCCCCGCGTTCCGGCACAACGCTGCTCCGGGTAATGCTCGCTGGTCATCCTGAGCTGTTTGCCTGCAATGAATTACAGTTATTTCACTTCGAAAACCTGGCCGACCGCTCGGCGGCTTACACCGGAAAATTTGCGCTCTGGTCGGAGGGCCTGATCCGGGCAGTCATGGAACTGAAAAACCTCACCGCCGATGAAGCCAGGTCGTTCTTATCAGATGTTGAAAAACGGGGAATGACCACCGCCGACCTGTTCGTGCAGTTGCAAGCCTGGGCTGGAGATCAGACCATCGTGGATAAATCGCCCAGTTATCTGCTCGATCCTGCGGCCCTGGAAAAAATCATCCGGGATTTTCCGCAGGCCCGGTTTATTCACCTGATCCGTCATCCTTACAGTATGGTCAGGTCGTTTGAAAAATACCACCTGGATCAGGTGCTGTACCTGAAAGAACACCCATTCCAACCGCAGGAACTGGGCGAACTCATCTGGCTGCACAGCCACCAAAATGCAATAAGATTTTTGGAAAAAATACCTGCCCGCCAGCAATACCGGATTTTGTACGAGGATCTTGTCCTCGATCCCGAAAGCGTGATGCAGGACATGTGCTATACCCTCGGCTTGCCATTTCATCCTAATTTATTGCATCCTTATCAGGACCTGGACA
>JBFIJS010000194.1:0-7256 GCA_041600595.1 Saprospiraceae bacterium
GTCCGGGAAAATCCGGATCCACACCTGCCCTTCCCTTTTCATGTAACGGGTCATGGCAATACGGGCAGATTCAATTTGACGGTTGGTGATACGGCCAGGCTGGATCGCCTTCAGTCCATAGTCACCAAAACAAACGGTGCTGCCTTTGACAGTTTTTTGCTTGATCTTGACCCGGTGGGGTTTACGGTATTTAATTCTTTTAGGCTGTAACATGTTGACCTGTATTTTTTGGTTGCTTTCCAGTAGATAACAACCGGTATTTTTTTACTTGTCGATAGGTTTTTTGAAAACGGCTGCAAAAGTACACCGAAATTTACTTTTCTCCTACCAATTTCTGATTGAAAATTAACCTCTTCTTCCGCCGCCGCCGCCACGGTTATCACGACCACGACCGCCACCACCACGATTGTCACGGCCACGGCCGCCACCACGGTTATCACGACCACGACCGCCGCCTCTGCTGTCACGGCCGCCGCCGCCACGCTCTTTCTTTTCGTGACCGGCATTGAGGTTCAAATCTCTCTTGCCAAACACCTCGCCTTTGCAGATCCAGACTTTGATACCAATGATACCATAAACAGTTAATGCTTCTGTCAGACAGTAATCAATATCCGAGCGGAATGTGTGGAGGGGTGTTCTGCCTTCCTTGTATTCTTCGGTTCTGGCCATCTCCGAACCTGCCAACCTGCCGGAAATACGTACTTTGATACCTTCGGCACCTGCCCGCATAGTGGACTGAATGGCCATTTTGATGGCCCGGCGGTAGTTGATCCTGGCTTCGATCTGCTTGGCAATTGACTCACCCACGATCGCTGCATCCAATTCTGGCTTACGGATTTCAACGATATTTATCTGTACTTCCTTACCTGTCAATTTCCGAAGCTCTTCCCGGATCTTGTCCACTTCCGAACCACCCTTTCCGATACCGATACCGGGACGTGAGGTGTGGATCGTTACGGTGATCCGCTTGAGTGCCCGCTCGATGATGATCTTTGCGAGGCCGCCTTTTGAAATACGAGCTTTTAGATAAACACGGATACGCTCATCTTCTACAACTTTCTGAGCATAATCGCGATCAGCGAACCAGTTAGATTCCCAGCCCCTGATGATGCCTAAGCGATTTCCGATTGGATTAGTCTTTTGACCCATTTATAGTAATTGTTGAATTATGAATAATCATCGGCAAAAAAACGCCCTATAACCATTCATAAAAAATAATGTCTTATTCTTCGGTAGCTTCTACTTCTTCCACTTCTACCTGATCTCCTCCCTGCGATTCCTTCTTCAAAGGAATTCGGTTTTCCAGCTTCAGAGTTACATGGTTGCGGCGCTTCCGGATCCGTTGAGCCCGTCCCTGCGGTGCCGGCCTGAATCTTCTCAGCATCGTTCCTTCATCCACGAAGATTTCCTTGACGTACAAGTTGTAATCATCAGCGCTCTCCAGTCCGTCGAGCTTGTACTCCCAATTGGCAATACCCGAGAGGAGCAATTTTTCCAACCACTCAGCTGCTTCGTTTTTGGTAAAACGTAGAATATTCAGGGCGTTATCAACTTTCTTGCCTCTGATGGTGTCCGCAATCAACCGCATTTTGCGGGGTGACATGGGAACATTCTTGATCTTAGCAACAGCTTCCATTATTTTGATTTTAAATCAATTATCAAATTAGTTCAATACGTTGGGATCAGACGCCCCGTTTAGCTCTTACGGTGACCAGCGTGGCCACGGTAAGTACGCGTTGGTGAAAATTCACCCAGCTTATGGCCGACCATATTCTCTGTAACAAATACAGGGATGAAATTTTTTCCGTTGTGTACAGCAATTGTCTGCCCTACCATGTCCGGAATGATCATCGAAGAACGAGACCAGGTCTTGATAACTTGCTTGCGTTTACTACCTTGAGCAGCTTCCAATTTTTTCATCAACTTGTGATGGATATATGGCCCTTTTTTAATTGAACGAGGCATATTTATATTGATTTCTGATTGCTGGCTGTTAGTTGATGATCTTTAAAAACCATCAGCCCTGAACCACCAACTACTGATTATTTTTTCCTTCTGGTAATGATTAAACTTGAAGATTGCTTCTTCTTATTCCGGGTCTTGTAGCCTTTAGCCATCAGACCTTTCCGTGAACGTGGGTGACCACCGGAGGCACGACCTTCACCACCACCCATCGGGTGATCTACCGGGTTCATCGCTACACCCCTGACATGCGGACGCTTGCCAATCCATCTTTTCGCACCTGCTTTACCCAGGTTTGTCAAACCATGATCCGGGTTGGAACAGGTTCCCATAGTTGCTTTACAAGCTACCAGGATTCTCCGGGTTTCGCCCGAAGGCAATTTCACAACCGCATACTTGTCTTCCCGGCCCATCAACGTTGCAGAAGTACCGGCAGAACGCACCAATACGGCACCATTTCCCGGAACCATTTCGATATTGTGAATAGAAGTACCCAGTGGGATATCCCGCAAAAACAAAGCATTACCAACAGTTGGAGCGGCATTGTCTCCTGACAGAATTTCATCACCAACCTTTAAACCATAAGGAGCAAGGATGTAACGCTTCTCGCCGTCTGCATAAAAAACCAGAGCAATAAAAGCAGAACGGTTTGGATCGTACTCAATGGTTTTGACCGTTGCCGGAATACCATCTTTATCCCGCTTGAAGTCGATGATCCGGTAACGACGCTTGTGCCCTCCACCGCGCTGACGGACAGTCATCCGTCCGGCATTATTACGGCCACCGGTCTTATGCAACGGGGCGATCAAGCTCTTTTCGGGTTCATCAGTTGTGATTTCAGTACGGGCAACCCCTACTTTAAATCGCATCCCCGGAGTTATCGGGTTATATTTTTTCAGTGCCATGACTGTATATAGTTTGCTACGGGCATTTAGCTATTGGCTGTTGGGCGTAAGAGCTAAAAGCCTTTTCATGATTGCTTATTAAATATCACCAAAGAAATTGATGGTTTCGCCTTCTGCCAAAGTAATGACTGCCTTCTTGAATCCCGAAACGCGACCCTTTACGACCGCTGTTTTGGTATTACGGTTTCTGGCTTTAGATGGCATGATCAACGTGTTGACCTTGGCTACCTCCACATTGTACAAATCTGCGATCGCTTTCTTGATCTCGATTTTATTGGCATCCTTATTTACCACGAAAGTGTACTTTCCTTGCTTTTCTGAAAGAGCATCCGCTTTTTCCGTGATAACAGGTTTAATCAAAATTTGCTTGGCCATTTTTCTATCGGTAATGGTCGTTGACGGGCAGGGGGGCGATTGCCTTTACCTGCGGGTCTTCGCCCAATTAAAAATTTGAAACTATTTTCTGAATCGCACCTTCCGCCAGGATCAAAGTATTGGCGTGCAGGATATCATAGGTATTTAACTCACCCACCATCCTGACTTTTGTCCGGTCTAGATTCCGACTTGACAAATAGATGTTTTTCTCGTGATCGGCAGTTACCAACAGGGTTTTCTTCCCTTGCTGGTTCAGGCTGCTGAGAATCTCTTTATAAGATTTGGTCCTTGGTGCATCGAAAGAAAAATCTTCCAGTACGATCAGGTTTCCGGCAGCAGCTTTTGCCGACAAGGCAGACTTACGGGCCAGACGGTTTACTTTCTTGTTCACCTTTTGGCTGTAATCTCTTGGCTTAGGGCCAAAAACCCTGGCACCTCCACGCAGCAGCGGACTTTTGATATCACCTCTACGTGCCCCACCTGTACCTTTCTGGCGGTGCAACTTACGGGTAGAGCCAGAGAGTTCACTTCTCTCTTTAGACTTGTGCGTACCTTGTCGCTGATTGGCCAGGTAAGCTTTCACTGCTAACCAAACCGCATGTTCGTTTGGCTCGATGCCAAACACATCATCTGGCAAGTCTATTGATTTGCCGGTTGATTTACCTTGGATATTTAAAACTTCGAGTTTCATTACTTTGAAGTCGTTATGATCGTTAATTAATATGAGCTTTACCCTTTGATTATGGCTTTTCAAGCACAACAAAAGAACCGTTGTGCCCCGGGATAGCCCCTTTTATCAGCAAAAGGTTTTTCTCTGCGAAAATTTTCACCACCTTGAGGTTTTTGATCTTGACCCGATCATTCCCCATGCGGCCAGCCATTTTCATCCCTTTGAAAACACGAGCCGGGTAAGAAGCCGCACCAATCGAACCTGGTGCACGGAGCCGGTTGTGCTGACCGTGAGTGGCTTGCCCTACCCCGGCGAAACCGTGGCGCTTGACAACCCCCTGAAAACCCTTACCTTTAGTGGTTCCGATAGCACTGACCGAATCGCCTTCGGCAAATACTTCTTCGACCCGGATCACTTCACCGATACCTTTCTGGACAGCGTTGAAGTTTCTGAATTCTACCACTTTGCGTTTTGGTGCAGTCTTGGCCTTTTCGAAATGCCCAATCAGCGCATTCGAAGTGTTTTTGACTTTAGCCTCACCAAAACCCAATTGCAGGGAAGAGTAACCGTCGGTGTCATCGGTTTTTACTTGCGTAACTACACAAGGACCAGCTTCAACCACCGTACAGGCGATATTGCGACCAGCGCTGTCAAAAATGCTGGTCATGCCGATTTTTTTTCCAATTATGCCGTTCATCTGGCAGGAATTTTATTCAACAGTTCAGCATCCGCTGCCTTTCCATAAATGAAAAGACTCCGGCGCAGAACGAACATGATCGTTTAAGAATGAAAAATTACCTGATACTCATTCCTGCAACAGGAGCGAGTAGTAATTTTTAAAACCCATAAATAAATTTAGTCAAAAGGAACTTACGTCAACTTTACCTGAATATCCACACCACTGGGCAGCTCCAACTTGGACAACGCATCGACCGTCTTCTGGGTAGGCGTATAAATTTCTATCAGTCGCTTGTGAGTGCGTAACTGGAACTGCTCCCTGGATTTCTTGTTGACATGCGGTGAACGCAGGACAGTAAAAATCTCTTTCTTGGTGGGCAGCGGAATCGGGCCAGTCACGATGGCTCCACTTGTGCGAACCGTCTTAACTATTTTTTCCGTGCTTTTATCCACCAGATTGTGGTCGTAAGAACGGAGTTTGATCCTGATTTTCTGATTCATGCCTTATTTATTGATTAGATAGACAGATGGCTTGGATGGTTGATTTTTCAATAATCACAAGGATTTGGAAGAATTCAACGCTCTAACGATCTATCCCCTTTTTCAAAAGCGAGCGCAAAGGTAAAAGAATGGCTTGTAATTCCAAATCAGTTAGAAGTTTTTTTTGAAATTTCGTTAGAATTAAATGCAGCGGATTTTTCGTGGCAGGTAAATGGAAATTGTCACAACTTCGCTCACCGCCGCTATTCTGCAAAAAGCAGCCCTTACTTCGCCCCAGTTTTTCTCACAACTACCTGTTTATCAATTACTTAATTAAAAACACATCGAAACAGGCAAATACATTCGCAGTACACCTACGCTTTTCGAGAGGTGCACCCGCCCGTCATCGTTCCTTCCGTTTTCACCCGTCCAATCATAAAGTTGCCCGTATTTCATTTTTGGCTGAAATTCTACTGGCGCAGTACCGCACCGGCGGGGTTTGCAACGGCATACACAAAAGCCGCTGGCTTTGACAGTCGCAGACCGACTGAAGACAACTTTCAAGTTGCGCGGCGCTAAACTTGAAAGAACTGTGCTTTTTGTTTCAAAACATTCTTGCGACAACTGGGTTTACTATCCCACCTAATGCCTCATTAGTGGATTTTTGAACAGGTTCGACTACGCCCCCAAAGGCCTTTCCTAATCCACCACCAATAATTGTATTGGTAGTTGCTTCTCCTACAGAGTTTGCTTCAAAATTTCCGCCTAATGTCACATCTAAAACTCCGCCAACCGCGCTGCCAATGATTGGATTCGACAAAGCACTTGAAATCGCACCCACAAAATCATAGTTTTCTACAGGGTCGTCGCCATTGGCAATATTGGTCACCGTTTGAATCATCCCGTCGGCGGCAACATTCGTGGCTATGATAGTCCCGGAAGTTTCAAGCGTAAGCGGGTTGGCCAATAACGGCAGGGCTGCTTCTGCACCTATCGCCCCCAATGTTGCTATGCCCAATCCACCTGAAATCACGGCAGCTTCTGTGTTCCTCTCTTCTTGCCTCTTTTCTATCGTCTGCCGTGCATATTCCTTTGACCCAAACTTCCGGTCCTGGTTCATCTCATACCTGGTCTTTTGAAGCCCCCATAGATCAATGTGGACAATTGGTTCATTTTCCGCATAATTGTATGCTGTCACATGTGGAAAATCAGATGAAATCGGGTCAACGCCCGTGAACCTACCAATAGCCGCATCATACATCCTGAATCCATAGTGATACCAATCCAACCCAAAATCATTGTCTATCTCCTTGCCATTATACTGATACTTGTTCGTCCCCCTACTCCAAGAACCTTCTATATTCATCCCAAACGGATAATAGTGGTTCTGCTGCAATATCTCCGTCTCGTCCACCTCGCTGTTGCTGTTCAGGTCGGCGAAGGTGACACGGGTGTTGCCCAAGTGGTCACGCAGGATATATTCGTACCGATACGTGCTGCCCTGCAACGATGCCCTTCCCTCTGCGTGGTAAATGGCCTCTATCACCGTGCCATCGTATTCAATGCCGTTGATGTAGTGCTTGGTGGCGCCGGCGCTGGTGGTCTTTTTCAGCTTTTGACCAGTGGCGTCATAAGTCCACTCCACCCAGTTCCCGTTGGACCAGGTGACTTTTTGGGGCAAATTTAGGTGGTTGTACTCGACATTGGAAATGCCCTTGTGGCCGTCGCTGATCTGGTTGCCGTTGGCGTCGTGGGCGTAGTATTTGGTGCCGCCACCAGTAGCTGATTTGAAGCCGTTGGTGGTATAGTAACTACTGGTGGGTTCACTAACCGAATAAAGTTGGTTGGTATTGGAAGTGTAGCCAAGGTTCAGGTCATCTATGGTGAAATAGAACGTCCCGGTCCAGAGCCCCCGCCGTATGATCTTGGTGATGTTGCCCCGTTTGTCGTAATTGATCTCCCGCCAGCGCAGCAATCAAAGCATAGATTGCAAGGAGTTGAGCATCAAAAAAAAAGCCCCGATCTTCCGACCGGGGCTTTTTTTCAAATAATATCCTATATCAGCTTAGGCTTTTACCAAGCCTTTTGCTTTTTCAATAACTTCCTCGGCAATGTTCTTGGGTGCTTCAGCGTAATGCGAAAACTCCATGGTAGAACTCGCACGGCCAGAGGTGATTGTACGCAAC